>JAFQNY010000199.1 GCA_017395765.1 bacterium | reverse complement strand
TTATATTTTAAAAAATTGCTTTTTTGATTTTATTTTGTTAACAATTTGTTACATATGCCACTTTCTTGTGCCGACAAGAAAGTGGCGCAAAGAAACTCTCGGAGCTCGATTTCCGCTCATTAATCAATTGTAAAATTCGAGTTAAGCTGAGCAAACTCGCTACGCTCAAACAATGCTCAGCTTGTTATTCTCTCATTAACATTGATTATTCGCTCCAATAGGCTCCGATTTTAGAAATGCACCACCCGCTTGTGTCTATTATTGTTCAGCGTTTTTTTAATGTAACACAATATCAATTATGTTACATTAGCTAATTCTAAAAGGGAAATCTAGATTTACACGAGGAAAAACAAAATTTCAAACGAGGATATTTGAGAAAGTATCAAAAAAAAAAAAATTTTTAAACAAAGGGAAATTTTAGTATTACACAACACAAAAAGGAAAAGGAGAATTATTATGGGGAATTTATTTAAATTAGGCAGTTACACTGTTACAAAAATGATAAGAGATTCAAAGGGTAAGTTTAGAAACCCAAGTAAAGAATTTATTTCAGTTTTAAGAAGTGGTAAAAATACTAACATTGGAAAATTAACCCGAGCTTCATTAGTAGGTATGGGAAAAGTTGTTAATCTAGCCAAAACTCCTTGGTTTTTTGGTGCAATGGGTTTAACAGCCTTGGCCGCAGGCAGTATTGGTTATTTGTTAGGTAATGTTAATAACGACAAAAATGATAACACTATGGGGCTTGTTGTTGAAAGAGAAAATCCTGTAGAAACTGTCCCGAAAGAACATATTGCAAAAGTCTCAATTAATGAAAAAAATAACTATCATCAAATAAAAACTGGTGGGATGACTTGGGCTGATATAGTACAAACATATTATCCGGATTTGGTTGAAAAATGTGATAACAAATTATACGGTAAAGATGGCGCAATTAGAAAATTAAAAGAAGCATTGCAAGAATGTTGCGAAGAGAATTTGCTAACTATGACTGATATTCCAAAAACGTTGAATCTTCCTTTAGAACTTGACGGTACTAAACTCACTAAAAATGCTGAGGCTAAAAAGGAAGGAATATCTGAAAAAGGAGGAACTACATCTGTTCAAGAGGCTGGCTGTAAAGAGTCTGAATTAACTTACACTGTAATTGATCCTACAAATGATAAAGAATATACTCATCCTAATATTGATACTGCCATTGACAGTTTGAAGGCTGCAACTGGAGTTGAAGAATATCATTTAGATTATGCTAGCTAATAGCAAAAAAATGATTATTGAATTAGTTACAAACTTTATTCAATAATCATTTTTTACAATATGAAAGGGAAATTATTATGCAAAAAACATCACAAAAAATATCTGAAACAGGTTTTGGTAAATATTATAGTTATTCAAATAAAAGTAAAACTCAGAGAATAGCAATAGGTATTAGTTCTATACCAATATCTGGTCTAGGGCAAGTTATCAATGGGGAGACTTCAAAGGGAATTGCATTCTTTCTAGCAACATTATTAAATATAGCTTGCTACTTTGCAAGAAATCGTAGGAATAAAATTGCACATCTAATTATGGCGCTAGGTCTAAAAGCATGGTCAGCAATAGATGCTTATAAACGTTCATAAAGGAGATAATAATGGCACCATCAATAGAACAAGTAAAAATATTTTCAAACGGAATTAAATCTGTATTAACTCGTCAGACAAAAAATAAACCCGCAGTTCTTAGATTATTTAATCCAGAAGGAAAGATGATTTCTTATAGAGAAATCCAAAGAACTCGTCGTAAATATGATTACAGTATTAAAAAACTTACAGCTAATGCAACTCAAAAAGAAAAATCTTTAGAATTCTCATCAAAAATTCTTGATTCTGAAGGGGATGTTCTTATTAGAAAAATGAAAATGAGTGCAGGACAACCTGTTAACGAAACTTATATCAACATCGAAGAAGGTGTTCGTGATGTACGACATCAAATGTCATACTGGGATGATTGGTACGGGATGAAAAATACAATTAATAATGAAATGAAAGTTCTCAATCAAAACAACGACATGGGATTTTGGGCACAAAATAATTATACTCAGAAAGCTCAAGAAATAAATGATAGATGGACTTGGATGACAAATTGGCAAAATATATAGATAAATAATAAATTTTCACGCAATTTTTTTTATTTAAAAAACTTTATATAAATATAGGTCAAATATGTTAGGTTTAAACAATAATATTACAAATCCAAATTTCAAACAGAAAAGTGGTGGAAAATTATTTAATCCGCCACCTTATTCTGCAAACCAATTTATTACTGATTTAAAAAAACAAGAAGAAAAAAGGCTTAATGGAGGGTTTTTATCAAAGACAATTGGCTCTCCAACTGCATATTTTGGAGGTTTAGGAATTCTATTACTTGGAGAACTTGCTTGTTTTGCCAAAATTCGTTCAAAGAAAAAATCTGATTTTCCAACGCCAGAGCTTAAAAAAGCTTTCAAAAGTAAAATATTTTTAGCTTTATGCGGAGCAATTACAGCGGGCATTGCGTTTGGAGTTGTAGTACAAAGTTGGCAAAACAAAATAATTAATAAAAAATCTACAAAACCTCAAGAATTTTTAGAAAAATATGGTAGCGATACAAGTGCAAAACTATCTGCTAACAATTTACGTAGTACGCTAATAGCAGCACAATATAATTCACTTAACGGAGTTATTGAAATTAATAAAAATTACCTTCATGATCCTATTGGGAAAAAATTAGTAGAAAAATACATGAAGCACGAACTTCAACACGCAAGACAGTTTGAAATGATTGCAGGACTTGATAATGGTTTAGAAAAACTTAATTTTGTAAGTATTTATCCTGCCGTTCAATTTGTTAAGAAAAATCCTTTAGCCTTAGCTCAATTTAAAGATATTATTAAAGATATTAATAATGATAAACAAGGTGTATATGATAATATAAAAATTCCAATAGCCGGAGCCAAAGTAGATTTAAAAAAATATATAAAAGTAATTGAAATTATGATAACCAATCCACAAGCTAAACCAGAAGACATTCCGATGCTAATTGATGTAGAACATTATAAAAAAGCTTTAGCAAAACGTGGACCATTATCAGAAAAAGAAAAAGTAAAAGCAGAAGAATATTATCAAGCAGCTTTAAAATATCCGGTAATGGCAGGAATAAATTTAATAAATCCTTTCAGTGGGTATAGGTCAAATATCTTAGAAAAAGAAGCAAGAAAAGCTAGTAATTCCAAAACCGGAAAAATTGATTTTTAGAAGCTAATTTTAAAATTATTATTTAAACCCCAAACCTACGATTTCTTCGGTTAAATTCTTTTATACATTCAGCGAGTTTTTCCTTATTAAAATCCGGCCAAAATTCAGGAACAACAATAAACTCCGAGTATGCAATTTGCCACAATAAATAATTCGAAATTCTCATTTCTCCACCGGTTCTTATTAACAAATCCGGATCCGGAATATTTTCTGTATAAAGATGTGTCGAAATAACATCTTCTGTAATTTCATTAATTCCTAAATCAACTATTTTCTGAACAGCTTTAACGATTTCTGCTCTTGAGCCGTAATTAAAAGCAATTTGAAGATTCACACCGGTATTATCTTTTGTTGTTTCCACCGCATTTTTAAGAATACTTTGAAGCTTGTCAGATAATTTTGTTGTATCACCTATAAATGAAATTACAACATTATTTTCGTGCATTTCTTTTAATTCATTTTTTAAAGTTTGCCCTAATAAATCCATTAGAAAATTGACTTCTTCCGGTTTCCGATTCCAATTTTCCGTAGAAAAAGCATATACTGTTAAATATTTAATCCCAAAATCGTCACAAGCACGCATTGTTGCCTTAAGCGAGTCTACACCTTTTTTATGCCCAATTGCTGACGGAAGTCCTTTTTCTTTCGCCCATCTACGGTTCCCGTCCATTATAATTGCGATATGTTTTAATTCATTTTTTTCTACTAACTCTTTTATACTTTCCATAACAAACCTAATTTCTATTAATTTCTAAAGCCGAAAAATCTATTTTGTCATAATTTTCTAATTTCTTAAAAATTTCAAACACAGGGTTTTCAAGCTCTTCTACCGAGATATTTTCATCAAGTTCTAAGGTTATTGTAGGGATTCTCTTTTCAAGTCCGGCCCAAGTCCCGAAACTACCTGGGGTTTCATAACCAATACTTTCTTCTACGGGATATTTTATAATATCAGATATCATTTGAGCCGCAAACCTTGCATCTCCGTCATAATTAACTACTTTAAACGGTGCATGGAGTGTCAATATAAGCTTAGGGCGTAATTCTTCAACAATATTTATTAAAAATTGAGTTTCTGTCTCACACGCAGGAAACTCTCCTCCAAAAAACTCATTTTTATCGGATAAAACCCAATTTTTTGTAGGAAAATTACGGTTTAAATCAACACCGTTTGCATTAACTCTTGTACCTAACTGTTTTCCGTCAGGATTTAATGATGGAATGAATGCAATACGAGAGTCTTTATTTTTTAGTAAATATTGTTTTATTAAATACTCACCCTGTGGTTCATCACCATGAACAACACCGACAATTAAAACACCGTTAAATTCTGCATTATTTACGCAATGTATATAATTTCCATTAACAGTTTTTGTCATAAAGAACACCTATGGCTTTAAAACAGCCAATACAAAATCATCCGTAAAATATTTATTTGCACATTCTTTTAATTCTTCAGAAGTAACTTTTTTTAGATTCTCAATAATTGTTTTTTGATAATCAAAAGGTTTTCCTGTTATAGAATAATAAGACATTAAATTCGCCTGTTGTGAATTCGTTTCGGTAATAAATTGCTGTTTACCGATGATATTATTTTTCGCATTCTGCAACTCTTCATCTGAAACTAAAATATTCTTTATTTTATCAATTTCTTCTTTAAAACCTTCAATTGAGGTTTCTGTATTAGAAGGTTCGGTTCCTATATATATGCTAAAAACCGCAGATTTTTGGTGAGTTTCATAAGAACTTCTGACCGTATAAGCTAAACCTTTTTTCTCTCTCAATTCCAAAAATAATCTGGAAGAAAGTCCGCTTGCGCCTAAGATTACATTTAACAGCATTAGCTTAGGATAATCTTCTGATCCTATAGTAGGAACTTTCCAGCCTTGTATTATTTGAGCTTGCTGAGCATCATCTTTTATAATTTCAACATACTCTTGTTTTATATCTGCAGGTTCGGTAATTTCGGAAACAATATCCACAGAAGAAGGAATATCCTTTAAAAATTTGTTTAGCAACACTTCAACTGCATTAGAATCCATATCACCCACTATTGCAAGAATTTTTCTTGAATTTCTTAAAATATTCTCAAAAGAAACTTTTACATCTTCTAATGTAATGTTATCGATTTCTTCTAAAATTCTAGTAAAACTATGACCATAGTAGTGATCACGATACATTGTCTTAGTAAACAAATCCGAAACTTTTAATTTTGCAGAATCTAATTCCGCTAAAAGTTCTCCCTTTAACTTAGCTTTTTCTTTTTCAAATTCTGCAAATGTTGAATTTAAAATAATATCACTTAACAATGACAACGCTAATTCAAAATCTTCATTTAATGCAACAAATCTAAATCTAAGATAATCGTATTTCATCTCAGTATATAACTCAATTGCATTTTCATCCAATAAAACAGACAAGTCTTCTGAGGAATACTTCTCAGTTCCTTTTAACAGCAATCGATTCATCAAATGATATTGCCCTGCATGATTTTCAGGAGTTGATATCGTAAAACTTAATGACAAAGCTGTCCTTGGTGTGTTTTTATTTTCTTTTACACAGGTTTTAATACCGTTTTCTAATTCAAATTCTCTCATAATACAAATTAAAGCATAAACTATTAATAAAAAAAAGCCCTCAGATTATGAGAGCTAAAACTTTTGTAAGATGTAAGATGGGGAATAAATTACAATTTAAATTAAAATTTGTTATGCTGTTTCGGTAGCGACATATTTTGCAGATTTTGTAACCACTCCGTAACAGACCATTGTCAAACGATTATTTAACGCCAACATAGTTCGATAGGTATTGGCAGATGAAACCATTGCATCCATCATATCGTCAGCTGAAATTCTGGATATCAAAGAACTCTCATCATGATTATCAACTTTTTCCTGTGCGTATTTTTCAACTAATAATTTGTCAATAAAATCTCTTGCGCCAACTGCCATATCTCTTATACTCCTATTAATATTTTTTTACTTAAGAGGGTTTAATAAATATCTCTTATGTATATATAAAGTATTTATTGTTTAAATAATTGCCTTTTTTAAACTAAATTATTAAGTTTTGTAAAGATAAATTTTAAAAATCAAGATATATGAAGATTTTCAGGGTTTTTATTAAAAGTAAATTCCTTAAAAAAAATCAGCATGTTATAATAAGAGAGTGAAAAAATGGTTTAAAAAATTAAAAAGAGAGTATAGTGAAATGAAGCTTTTAGATAAATATATCTTAAAGCAAGTTATTACTGTATTTATAATGGGGGTATTGGTATTTACTTCTATTATTTTCGCTTCCGACACATTTATCACACTTATCAAACAGATTTCAAAATACGGTATCCCGTTTAAAATTGCTTTTATAATAATAATCTTACACTTGCCGTCAGTTTTTGTAATGACAATTCCTATGGGTGTATTATTATCAACGGTAATGACCTTAAACGGACTTAGTTTAAGTTCTGAAATAACAGTAATGAGAGCATGTGGGATTGGCTTAAACAGAATTGCAAAACCGATATTTGCCTTTGCCATTGTTATGGCAATTGCAAGTTTTGCTATTAATGAAACAATCGTCCCTATTATGACAAAACAGTCCACAACACTGGCTCTGTACGCATTTGGTCAAAAAAATATACCGGAAGGCAAACATAACTTTACGTTCAAAGAGGTTAAAACAGGCGGAAAATTAAAAAGACTTTTTTATGTCGGAGACTGCACTGATGGAGTTTTACACAATATAACGGTTCTTGATGCTTCAAAAGAAGATACAATTCAAATATTACAAGCAAGAGAGGGCAAAACTTCACCTTTGGGTTGGCACTTCCAAAAAGGGGCCATTTATACAATTTCTGATAGCGGAAAAACTCTCGACACAACATTATTCAATGATTCCAAAGTTATGTTCGGAATGGATTTATCAAGGGAAATGGACAAAAACCTTGCGGGAGAGAAAAACTTCGTACAATTACTTAAGTTCATAATAAAAGAAAAACGTCCGGAATTAAAAATAGATTTATACGACAAAATAGCTTTACCTTTAACAACAATTGTTCTTGTATTAATTGGAGTTCCGTTGGCTATAACACCTCCTAGAGTAAGATACAACAGAGGATTTTTATTTAGTATCCTAATAATTTTTGCTTACTATTTAATCAGAGCTTTATCCATTTCATTTGGAGAAGCCGGGGCAATGCTCCCTATTTTAGCAGCATTTATGCCAAATATAATACTGACAATTATCGGAATTGCTCTGTACTACAGGAAAGTTTACACAATTTGTTAAAAATGTTATATTAAAATTATGCAAACATATCTCAATGAAAGTGTTAAAAACGGAAATATAATGAGATGGTCAATAAACCCTTTAATGGTGTATATTGCGCCTATGAAGTTCTATTCTAAACCTGGAGAAGATGCCAAATACAGGCAAATGGTTTTAGACGCATTAAATGCTTGGGTATCTGCAAGTGGCGGTAAAATAAATGTTAAAATAACGAATGTATTATTAGAATCAAACATTAACGTCGATTGGAAAAGAGTTGACAGGCAAGCTTTGGGACATTGTTACTATAATTTTGATGCCCAAGGTCGTTTATACGGTGCCGAAGTTTCAATAGGTTTAACCGACGGAAGAATTCATAAACAATACGATAACGACACAGAAGTTTACCATACAATATTACACGAAATAGGTCACGCACTGGGTCTGGGACACAGTCCATACAGAGAGGATATAATGTACACACCGCACCAATACGGTAACGCATCTCTCTCTGCAAACGATAAATACTCTATACAATGGTTATACCGACTCCCGGCAGGAGCTTCTGTTCAAAAGATTGCAGCTAAATATTCAATGTCCACAAATTCAGACATTGATTCGGTCATAAGAAAAATTGATTCAAAAAATTCTAATAAAAACGAAACAGAAAAACTTCAAATAAGAACTACACGAGATTTATTACAAGAATCCGCAAATATAGGAGAATTAAAAAGGTATAACATGATGCTACAAAACATTTCACTTTCAGAAAATGTAACAAAATATATTAAGAACCGTAATATTTCTTAACAAACTAGCAAAAAGGTCAAAAAAAATGTTTTATTATACTTATACGGTTTTTAGTTGCAAGTTTTAAACATAGATAAGTGAGTTAATTTAAATGAAAGATTATTTAAAATTTAAAGCAAGCATTGAAAGAGATAGAGTTGATTCAGCAACGCATCCAAGTAATCCTTTAGCAGAAACTGTTGTAAAAAAAGATCTTGCACTTAGTGATTACAGTAAATCAACTCAAAAACCAAAATATGATCCGGATATATCAGAAATATTAGAAGTTGTTAGAGTTCTCAACAATTTAGCACCTCGTCAAATGCCTATTTACAACTTTGTTGTTGATGAAATTAACGGAGAACATTATTACCGTCCTGACGGAAGTCTTTTATTAATAAGAGAGTGGGATGGTGATGTAATTAGAGATTATTATCCTTCAACAGATGAATATGACGGCAACCATATTTCCAGAATTTTAGAACATGACAAACTTACAGGAAAGTTACGAGCAAAAATCGAACCTGTAACCCATGTTAGCAGTAGTATAACAACTACAATCACAATCTTTGATGATAAAGTCAGCAACAAATACACATTAATGCAACTTTCTGACGGAGGCATTGTAAACAACATTACTGAATTTACCGGAAAAGGTAAATCTTTTCAATCATTATTTAGAAACATAATTAACTTTAAACCTGTAAGATATTTAGAAGGTAAAGATAACAAAGATAACGACTTTGAAATGCTGGATTGCATTTTTGATTCAAATGGCAAAATTACTCAAATCAAGAGATATACAAACAAAAAAGAAATTATCATAGATTATTCTGATACGACTAAAAATGTTACGGTTAAAACAAAAGAATAAATTTATTCTACAAGTTTTCCGTCAAACAAATCTAAAACCATTTTCTCTTGATCAGTTTCTATCCTTGAAGTAGTTGCAGAATTATCTGATTCTTCTTTGAAAGGTTCTTTTGTTGACTCACAATCTCCTTTATCTGGAGTTTCAAGATGTTTTGAAGCGACAGTATTTTGTACAGTTTGTTTTGCAGACACTTGAGGCGCTTGAGGTGTCAGTTTTTGCTCAAATTTAGCATCCCCGCTTTGTGCCATTCTTAATGTTACAGGAACACTGGTTTGTCCAAACATATTATTTGCAGCCTCTATAATAAGTTCTTTCTTATTAGAATCGTTAAATTTTGACAATAAGCCTTCGCTTTTAAAAGTTAAAATTACCCCATCCGGCGCAATTTTAAGAGGAGTAGCCAACTTCAACAAAGCAGAGGTAGAAGGACTTTTAACATTTGCTAATAATGAGATCCAAAGAGAACCTAAATCATTACCATCCGGCTTTTTAGATATCGGAGGCGGAGTAAATAAATCCTCATCAGGTTTCGCTTGAACACTTTTAACTTCAGAAACTTTTTCTGCAACTGAAACTTCCTTAGTAAGCATTTCTTGTTTTGATGGCATGACAGGTGCAGGTTTAGTTACCGATTTTGGAGTTTCAACTCTGCTTGTAACATCAACAGCTCCGCTTTCCAAAGCTGAAATCCGTCTTTGCAAATCTAATAAGGTTGTATTCTCTGCCATATTAGACAAATCGATCATTGCGACTTCAAGCCATAAATGCTGATTAGTAGCTAATTTAAGTTCTTTTATGTAATAAGAGATCCTCTCTGTCAAAAAGACAATCTGATGAGTTTCTAAGAGTTCTTTTTGCTTTAACAATTCTTCGATTTGAGGTTCATTAAGTCCTGTAAGCTCAGCCAACAAGTCTTTTGAACAGGTTTTCACTATTAACAAATTTTTGAAATACTCAACCAAATTTGTTAAAATCTGCAACGGTTCATTACCTGAATTATAAATTTCACTAAGAATTTATATTGCAGCAGCATGATTAGATGAAATAATTTGATTAGATAACTTTAATAAAACATCAAATGAAATTCTGCCTAATATTGAATTCACGTCATCAACATCAATTTGCTTTGAAAAACTTAAAATACTCAACTGATCAAGTAAAGATATACTGTCTCTCATTCCGCCGGCTGAATTTTTCGCTATCAAAAATAAAGCATCGTCAGTTATATTTATATTCTCTTTGTCAGATATAAAACGTAAGTGTTGAACAATATCCGAAGTCGTAATTCTTCTGAAATCAAACCTTTGACAACGACTTTTAATAGTGTCTAAGACCTTATGAACTTCTGTTGTTGCTAAAATAAAAATTACATTTTCAGGAGGTTCTTCTAATGTTTTTAATAATGCATTAAATGCATGGTTAGTCAACATATGAACTTCATCAATGATGTATATTTTATATTTACCGTTAACCGGCACATATTGAACTTTTTCTAAGATATTTTGAGCATCTTCAACTTTTCTGTTACTTGCAGCATCAATTTCTATAACATCAATCGGTATAGAATTTGCTATATCTCTACAACTTTCACATTCACCGCAAGGCTTAACGGTCGGACCGTTTTTACAATTCAAAGACTTCGCCAATATTCGGGCAGTAGAAGTTTTACCTGTTCCTCTCGGCCCTGTAAATAAATATGCATGTGCAATTTTCCCTAACTCAATTGCACTGGTCAAAGTCTTTTTTATATGAGATTGACCTACCAATGTATCCAATGTCTGCGGACGATACTTTCTATATAATGGTATATAATTTTCGCTCATAAAAATAGTCTAACATAAAAATTGCACAGAGTTAAATTTTATAATAATATTTAATTATGAGAGTTTTTATTTTATTCATTATTACGATATTAATGGGGATAAATACGGCTTTTGCCTATGAAATTGTTTTACCCAAAGAAAAAAAGACTATAGTTAATACAAAATATGCTTTTTTTATAGGAAAAGCTAAAAACTCTGAAATAATAGAAATAAACGACCAAAAAGTTTATATTGCTCAAAACGGAGCTTTTGCACATTCCATAAAATTAAAAGACGGTGAAAACAGAATTGTTATAAGATCAAACTTTAACACTCAAGTTTATAAAATTTACAGAAATCCCGCAATACAAAATACAAAGCCGGAGCTTTTAGAATTTACACCTCAAATTTACACAGTTATTAAAGATAACAGCCCGTTAAGAAGTTCTCCCGTTGATGGGGGGATGAACAGACTATCACACTTATTTGAAGAAACCTCCCTATTAATAGACGGAGAAAAAGGCGATTTTTACAGAGTTTTTTTATCAAAAAATAATTATGCGTGGATATCTAAAAAACACGTAAAAAAATCAAATAAAAAGATAGAACCTAATTTTATCACGACAAATACTGAGACTTATAAAAACGCATCTGTTTATTCAATTGAATTTACTGAAAAAATCCCGTACACAATTGAAGAAAATGATAAAGAGCTTATTTTCAAAACCTATAATCCGTTTGTTTCAGAAGAGTCAGTTTATACATTAAACATAAAAAAACCTGAAAAATATTATTACAAAATAAACTTAAATAAAGGTCAATACGCTCTGAAAATAAACGAATTTCCTACGCCTGAACAGAATCTGGAGGGTATTACGATAACAATTGATCCGGGACATGGCGGAACAGAAAAAGGAGCAATCGGGTGCTTAGGTGACGAAGAGAAAAAAATAAATTTACAAATTGCAGAACAATTAAAAACGCTACTGGAAAACTTAGGGGCTAATGTTGTCATGACCAGAGAATGTGACGCATATATATCATTGGACGACAGAGTTAAAATAGCTCAAGATAATTATTCCGACTTATTTATAAGCATTCATTTAAACTCAATCCCTGATATTGAAATGAATGTGCATAAAAACAAAGGCACCAGCGTTTTTTACTACAACCCAAACTCTAAAATGCTGGCAAAAACTCTTGAAAATTCAATAACTCAAGCTCTAAACACAAAAAAAGCGGGAACTCACTCTGCTAGCTTTGCGGTTTTGAGACCGACTGATTATATAGGCGTTTTGGTTGAAGTTGCATACATGACTAATCCATTAGACTCTGTTTTATACACAAAAGAAGACTTTCCGTCTGAAACAGCAAAAGCCATCACAGACGGAATCCTTAATTTCTTGAATAATGAAAACTAGTTTTTATGTCAAACGATGTTGACCGGTAAACAAGAAATTGTTAGTCATTTCAACTAACATATTTTGTTGTCCATAATAATCACTACAATTTTCAGTCAAATAAGATTTAAAAGACGGACGCTTAACCTGTTTAACATCACATAAGAAATGCTCTACAAATTCATAAATATAATTACTGTTTACTTGTTGAGTTTTAATATAGTCCCAATACTCACCGGCTAATTTCACAAATTTTTCTTTACCCATAGGCAAAGGATGAACAGTGTACCAATAAGGATGTTTAGGTTTTGTATTTGCCCAAATACCTTCTCCTGATTTTACACATCCTTTCAATCTGTTTTCAATACGTGTGTAAAAATTCTCAAAAGCTCGAGCGTTAGAATAACCTTGAATAATATAACCATCTTTTCTCAACTGTCGCATTACGGTTTTAAAATCCATATTCGATGCAATTAAAGCATTCCAATTAAATCCGCTAAAAGAAACATTGTTACTTTTATTTTGCTTGGTTAATACATTATTTCTGTTATTTTGAACGACAGGTCCCATTGAATAAATTTTCATACAACAACTCCTATAATATAATTCACCACAAATCAATACTAACACAAAAAATTTTAAAGCAATTATACAAACTGCCGATAAAAGATAAATAGACATTCCGTTCTGTTTATAATATATTACTATGGTGGGTAAATTTTAGGGAGTTATCATGAGATTACATAATTCATATACAAATCAAATTGAACAATTTGAAACAATAGAACCGAACAAAGTTAAGATGTACGTATGCGGTCCTACCGTTTATGACAATGCTCATTTAGGACATGCAAGATGCTATATTACTTGGGACGTTTTGTACAGATATCTTAAATTCAAAGGTTACGATGTTACATATTGCAGAAACGTCACTGATGTTGATGATAAAATTCTAAAAAAAGCGGAAACTGAAGGTAAAACTCCTGAAGAAGTTTCAACATACTGGTATAACAAATTTTCTGAAAGTATGAAAGCTCTTAACAACCTAAAACCGGATATAGAACCTTTTGCAACAAAAACCTTAGGAGAAATGATTTCTATTAATAAAGATCTGATTAAAAACGGTTATGCATATGAATCAAACGGAGATGTATATTTTAGAGTCAAAAACTTTAGCCGATACGGATATTTATCTAAACAACCTATTGATCAATTGGAAAGCGGAGCAAGAATTGAAGTTGGTGACCAAAAAGAAGATCCGTTAGATTTTGCTTTATGGAAAAAAGACCCTAAATTCGGCTACAACTCTCCTTGGGGTGTGGGCAGACCCGGTTGGCACATTGAATGTTCCGCAATGAGCAGAAAACATCTGGGAAAAACTATCGATATTCATGCCGGAGGCGCTGATTTAATATTTCCTCACCATGAAAACGAAATTGCTCAATCAGAATGCGCTAACGGTTGCAAATTTGTAAACTATTGGTTACACAATGGTTTTGTAACTATTAACAAAGAAAAAATGTCGAAATCTTTAGGTAACTTTTTAACAATCGATGACATGCTAAAAATTTATGATGCCAACACTATCAGATTCTTTATACTTACTAATCATTACAGAATGCCGGTAGAGTTTTCAGATGAAGCACTACAAGCGGCTTCCAACGGCGTTAAGAGAATGCTTAATGCAAAACAAACAAAAATAAATGAAACACTGGATTTTACTCAATTCGAAGAGTATAAAGAATTTATAAATGCGATGGATGATGATATGAATACATCAAAAGCGCTAGCAGTACTTTTTGATTTAACAAATAAAGCTAATAAAGATGTTGATTATGCATTCAGTTTATTACACAAATTAGCAACAACACTCGGATTCACTTTTGAAAAAGCAAAACTCTCAGAAGAAGAAATCTCTGAAAGATTATCTGAAATAAGTTCTGAGCTCGGAGAAAATTTTACTTCTATGGAAGATATCATTGCAAAAAGAAAAGAAGCTCGTGAAGCTAAAAACTGGGATATCGCTGATAAAATCCGTATAGCATTAGATAAAGCCGGTATTGTTTTAAAAGATACTAAAGAGGGAACTACGTGGGAAGTAAAATAATAAAAACCATTTTATTGTTTTTTCTGTTGTTTGTTACAAACTTTTCAATGCCTGTTGCGGAAGCAACTGACATTGTTAGAGTGGGGATAACAGATAACAACTTTCAAAACGTACTTCGTCAAGAAATAACAGTTTACTCAACGGCAGATTGCACAATTTGTGATAAAATAACACATCGAATGTTAATGGATATTCCTGCTAACACTGATATTAACGTAAAGAACGGGATTTCCGGACTTAGCGTAACCGCAAATAACCAAACCGCAACACTACGAGATTTTGTTATAGTTTCACCATCAGGATTACTGGGAGTCAAAGATTTAAAAAGGAAGGGGTTGCCTGCCTTATATCACGGAGCTTTTGAACTTGTTCAAAAACCTGACCATACAGGATTTTATTTAGTAAATATAGTCGAGATTCAAGAATACCTTAAAGGTGTAGTTCCGAACGAAATGCCTATAAGATTCGGATTAGAAGCCCTCAAGGCTCAAACCGTAGCTGCAAGAAACTACGTTTTAACCCCGAGAACACAAGCTTATGAAGAGTTTAATGTTGTAGATAGCGTATCAAGCCAAGTTTATTTCGGAGCAAACACGGAATCTGATCTTGCAACTCAAGCCGTAATGGAAACAGAAGGTATCGTTGCCTTATATGACAACGAACTCATACTTTCTCTATATAGTTCTACTGCCGGAGGATATACAGAAAGCTATGCATACGCATTTTCAGACCCGACAACTAAACAATTTCCGGCTATAAGCAAACCGTTTTTGGTTGCAGTTCCTGACAAAGACGATTTTAAAGATTTGTCTGATGAAAATAACGCTAAAGAATTTTACACGTCAAAAGTCCCGTCTTTTGATATTGAATCACCTTACTACAGATGGGAAAAAACTTGGGCAGTCGGAGAGCTTGAAAATGTTTTAAAGAAAACTTTAATTACCCAATCTAAAACCGGATTTATTAATCCGATATTCAAAGAAGGTGACGACTTGGGGCATATAAAAGATATAAAAATAATGAAACGAGGAAAATCAGGTAAAGTTATTGAACTTGATTTAATGACAACAAAGGGTTGTTACAGAATTTCTAAAGAACTCGTAATAAGACGAGTGTTTCAAAAAAACGGAATATCATTACCAAGTGCAAACATTGTTGTAAGCAAACTTCAAGATTCATACGGTAATGTAACTGATATAACAATAAATGGCGGAGGATACGGACACGGTGTCGGAATGAGCCAATATGGAGCAGGGTATATGGCAACAAAGCTGAATCAACCATATTACAACATTTTAAGGCACTATTACACCGGAATAAATCTCGGAACTAAGCCTACTACGGTAAAAGATGTTCCGGTTAAACAAAATTTTTGGGCCCCAATCGGCAGAGCGCATATTGTTTTAACAGGACAAATTATTCCTAAAATAAAAGTTAACATAAACGGAAAAGAACAAGAATTTTCAGTAAACAAAAACTTCTTTCAAAAAGAAGGTAAAATAGATATTTCAGAATTCATTGAAGACGGATACAATACTATCGAGTTTAAACCGTCAGTCTGTCCGTTTAATGCTTATGTAGAATTAGTAGAAAAATTTGAGATTAAAACTCCCAAAGACATTTTTGCAGATAACGATACTGACAACGAAGAGGTTGAGCAATGACAGACACTAAATCTCAATCAATATTAAAAGCTGCTTGGTTAATTGCTCTTGTAACAATCTCCAGTAAACTGATAGGTTTTATAAGAGATATGGTCGTTGCTAATTTTTATGGCGCAACAATGGTATCTGATGCATATTTTTACGCATTACAAATTCCTTCTTTAGCAATAATTATATTAGGCGGAGTAGGAGGCCCTTTTCATAGTGCAGTTGTAGCAATATTTTCAAAATTATTAGGCAAAGAGCTTATAGTTACGGAAAAAATCAATAAACTCTACAATACTTTTCTAAGTTTAACTTTTTTATTTTTCGCAATTTTTGCGGTTGCAGGATATATATTTGCAGATAAAATAATGCGCCTGATTATATCTGCAGGGTCTGCTGATTTAATAAATTTAGCCACACAACACTTTAAGATAATGACCCCTATAATCTTAATAGGTGGTATAATTGGAATTTTTTACGGAATTTTAGTTTGTCACAAAAGATTTATCGTTCCAAATTTATCACCAATGATTCTTAGTATTGTTGTAATTATTGCTATTACATTTTTTAAAAACGATAAATTCGGACTCATACTGGCAGGAGCAACTACGGTTGGAGCTTTATGCCAATTATTAATACAATTACCTTTTATGAGAAATCTCGGATACAAATTATGTCCAAATCTTAATATAAAAAACAATATTGGTTTAAAAAACATAACGGAGTTGTTATTTCCGGCAATACTAAGTTCAACAATGGGACAAATAACAATCTATATTGATATGTTTTTTGCTTCAAACTTACAAGAAGGAGCTTGGACTTCGGTAGTTTTTGCCAATAGAATTTTCCAATTTCCAGTCGGAATATTAGTTACAGCCTTTTTAGTTCCGCTATTTCCGATATTTTCTCAATTAGCCGGAGAAAATAAAACCGACGATATAAAAAAATATTTTAACAAAGGGGTCGGAGCCTTGTTTTTTATTGCAATGCCTATTATAATAATGATTCTGACATTAGCCAAAGACGGTATAACCTTAGTATTCGAAAGAGGCGCTTTCAACTCCGATGCAGTAATAATGGTAACAGAAGCTCTTTGCTTTTTATCTTTTTCAATACTTCCATATGTATTCAGAGATTCTATAACCAGAGTATATTATGCTTTTAACGATTCTAAAACTCCTTTTATAATAGCAATGTCTTCTATTGCCATTAAAGCTTTTTTAAATTGGTTGCTAATTCTAAAACTTCACTTCGGAATAGCGGGAATAACTTTATCAACATCTTTTGTCACACTGTTTAACGCAATATTATTGGGATGTTTAATGCATAAGAAAATTAAACTTGACTACAAATCATTATTTAAAAATTTTATAAAAATGGCATTTGCAGGTTGTATTACTTTATGCGTATGCTTAATACTCGGAAAATGGTTCACTTCAATAGCATTGCCTAAATACATTTTTGAAACTGTTAAAATATTAACTGTAGGGATAGCATGTTTCGGATTATATACAATAATCAATATATTACTAAAAATGGAATACGCAGAAGAAATTCTAAACAGGATTAAGAAATAAACTTTGCTTAATTTATAAGTTTCAACTATAATAAATAATATGGACAAAAAGGTTGTATCGACAAACAGAAAAGCTTTTCACGATTATTTAATTTTTGATAAGTTTATTGCCGGAATAGTTTTGACCGGCACAGAAATTAAATCTATAAGAAAAGGCATGCTTAATTTAAAAGACAGTTTCGCAAAGATTGAAGATGGTGAAATTTTCTTATATAACATGCATATTTCACCATACGAACAAGGTAACAGATATAACCACGAGCCGG
>JAFQNY010000198.1 GCA_017395765.1 bacterium | reverse complement strand
CGGTAGCTTTTTCCATTATTGTAAGTTGAGCATCGCTTCTCAAAGGACTTTGTGCTAGATATAAATCAAAATCTAAATCTCGTTTTGACGGGTATGAATTTAGGATTTTGCAATATATTTCTTTTGGATTAATTTCACTTATTTCTGTTTCATATTGGATTTGGTTTTCATCAATAAGTAACAGATGTTCTCCTTTTTTTGCACGTAAAGACTTTGCGATATGGCGATAGTTTTCTATATCATCAATCTTGATTAATTCGTTTTCTATTTTTGTTGTTTCTATAAAAAAATGTGGCATATTAATTTCCCATCTTTTTAAATTTTATTAAAAGATTTGATAACATTATTGTACATAATATTATAGTAGAAACAATAAGTGCATACCAAAAACCTAAAAGGTTTAATTTGTAATGAAGAGCCAATAAACATCCCAAAGGTATTGCTATTAACCAAAATGAGATAAAATTAGATGCCATAACGACTTCGGTATGCTTTAAGCCCCTGAAAATTCCCGCTAAAGATGCTTGTAATCCGTCAAAAACTTGGAAGAAACATAATGTATAAACAATCGGAATACTGATTTTTATTAGCTCAATATCTTTTGTGAACAATCCGACAATTATACCGGGAGCAACTGCTATTGCACAAGCCGATAAAGCCATAAAAATAACAGAAAGGCTCATTGCCGTGTATGCATATTTTTTTAAACTTTTAAACTGCTTAGCTCCGTTTGCAAATCCGACTTTTACTCCGGCTGCGTTTCCGATAGCTAAAGGTACCATAAATGTTACAGAAGTTATTGTGCAAATAATATTTTGTGCGGCTGCATAAACTCCCGAAACTTTTCCCATAATTACAGTGATGCTGTTGAATGCAACAAATTCTATCATAATAGCTAAAGAAGAAGGTGTTCCCACTTTTAGCATGTCTAAGTAATAATTTTTGTCTTTATGGTATTTTATTTTGATTTTTTTGAAACAATATATAAATAATACAATCCCCATAAAATATCTTGTAATTAGGCTTGCTATAGCTAAACCGATTGCGCCCATTTCAGGAATAAATCCACAGCCGAATACAAAAATAATATTTAAAACTACATTTATAAAAATACAAAATATAGTTAATAAGTTAGGAAAAAGTACTATTTCAAAAGCTTGCAGAAATTCTTTTGACATATAGTGTAAATATCCGCCGAATGTTGAAAATGCGGTTATCCAAAAGTAATCTTTAATTATTGGTACAAGATGAGATTCGAATCCAAATTTATCTATTAAAGGTATGGTTGCTATTATTATTAAAGAAATAATAACGGAAAGAACCGCTGCGAATTTAAGTGACGGAAAGAAATATTTTTCAGGCTCTTTGTTTGCACCTCTGTAGTTTGATAAAATAGGTGAAATGCTGCCAAGGATTCCTATTCCGATGATTGTAATACAGTTTATAATAGCTGTTGCCAAACTTATGGCTGCAAGTGTGTCCGTAGAATGTCTGCCGGCAATGATTACATCACCGACGCCAATCATAATAAAACCTAAATTCCCTAATATGATAGGAAAAGCAATTGTTAATAAATCTTTTATGTAAACTGAATTTCTTTTAAGCATAACAATCATTCTAGCTTAAACAAAAGAAGAAAAACAGGGTAAAAGATTTATGCGCAGAAAAGTCCTTGCGCTTGATTTTTATGTTCTTTGATTCGGTTTAGCCAACCTTTGAAATTTTCATTTTTACTCTCTGAGATTTTAGAAGTGGCAGCAGCCATTAGTTCATTAAAATCTAATTTATCAAAATCTGCAGGAGTCATGTTTTCGAGTTTTTTATCACAGACTTTTACTTTTGACAATTCACAATATTTAATAATACGAGCTTTTAAGAAGTTGTCAGCGTTATATCCGGATTTTCTGAGAAGAGATTTAGTTCCGCTTACACCGTGATTAACTGCAGAATCAAATACGTATAGAGCTAAAGTTGGGTCTTTAATTTTATCAGCCCCGATAGCTAAATAATAATCTTCATAATAAATGTTTTTGAGCTCTGCCTCATCAGTTTCAAGCGCTTTCAAAGGTCTTACCGGTAAATTTCTTCTTATTCTGTAGTCTTTATAGGAAGATTCTAAAACTCCTCTGTATGAGCTTTGCTTTCCGACTAATACGCCGTTTTCATATTTGCGTTCGTTATGGTTCCAACTGCCTTCTTGTCTAAGAACAAAGTTTAACATTTTATCAAAATCCCCGTTGGTTCTTGCTACGGTTGTTTTTTTGGTTTGAGTTGATGTTTTTGCTTGAGTTGTAGGTGCGGTGGTATGTGTAGTTTTTGGTGCTTGTATTGTTTGAGTTTTTTTACTATTGTCTGAGCTTGGTTTTTTAGAGGTGTTATCACCTGTAATGGTTGAAATTACTCTGACATTGGTTGAATAATCTGTTGAACTGCGTGTAAAGGTGTCACCTATTGTTGTTTCCGGCTTAGGTTGTGACACATACGGAACGATTACTGTGTTAGAAGGATCCGGTTTTGCTATTATCGGTGTTGTTCTGACGTTTTCTGCCGGATTTCTGAAGGTAAAATTAGCAGGTTCCCATCTGTCGTATTGAGTATAATTGTTTGTAGGTTTAAAATTATAGAATGTAAATTGTGGCATTAAAAAATTCGGATTATACAGAGGTGTGTTAAAAGCGTTGAAAAACGGATTGAATGTAAACAACGGTCGGCTCCAGAACGGACGAACCGGCATGAATGGGTTGCTGTACCCAAATGGACAGCCGATCATATAATGAATCATTCCTGTTTGTAATCCTTGTAAAAATGCGCTCATAGTTACTCTATATTTTTATACTCTGTATATATAAAGTATTTTCTTTAAAAAAAATTGCTTTAATTGTTTTGAAATGTTAAGAGATTGTAAAAGAATGGAAGATGCGGAAAAAATCGTTTTCTATAATCTTAATTATTTTCTTTTAAAATAAATTGTTGTTTTATTGCCTCTATAACAAGGTTTGGTAGTTCTTCGCGTTTTTTATTTAATCGAAAATATTCTTTTTTTAGTATTGTAAAGATTTTTTCTAAATCCTTTTTGTCATTACAATATAAATTGCCATATGAAATAATTTTAGTTGTAGAGGTGTTTTTTAGTATGGTTTTTGTAATACGAGAAGTATCGGGTTCATAAAATTGGTTAAGTACCCAATCGTTTTTTTGTTTTTTGTAGTGAATACTAAAATACAACACTCCTCCTCTGTATATATTCAGAACCAATTTAAATTTAACAGATATTATTCAAATATGCAAGAGAATAAAGAAAAATGTAACTATCTTATTGGTATAATGGGAAAAGTTTTTAAAGAAGCTCGTGTTAACAATACTGAGTTGTCTTGTAATAGGGCAGAAGAAGAGTTTGATATTAGTCGTGGGAATTTGAACCGTATTGAAAACGGTAAAGTTGATCCTTCTTTTACAACAATGTGGAAGGCTGCTGAAGCGAGTGGTCAAAAATTGTCTAAAATCATTTCTGTTATTGAGGAATCTGTCGGGCCGGATTTTACTATTACAGAATAATTTTAAAGCTGTGTGTTAATAACTTAGGCGGTTTTTTGTGTTAATATACACAACTCCATATTTTCTGGTATAATATTTATGCACGAGTATTATAAAGGGAGAGTTATGAATAAAAATCAATCGGTGGGAATGTATATAATTTTAGGGATTTTAGTATTGGCGTTTGTGTCAATGTTATTTTCCGGACCGACTTCAAGCACTGAAGAGTTGTCATATACAGCTTTTTTAGAGAAGGTTGCGAATAAAGAAATTAAAAGTGTTGATATGTCACGAGATACATTGTTGGCATTACCTGTAGTTCAGCCGGAGGCTAAAAAGCCGGTTGCAACTTCAATATATGGTGAAATTAAAGCTCCAATATTGCAGTATAGAGTATCATTTCCGGAAAATTCCGATATTGTTTCAAAGTTGCAGGAAAATGGGGTTGAAATTCATGTGAAAAAGGCAAGTGAATCTTCTTCCGCATTCGGGTTAGGTTCTTCCTTAATAACCATCTTGTTGGTTTTAGGTTTTATAATGCTTATTATTAAATCGATTCAAGCAGGTGGAGCTCAAGCAATGTCTTTTGGTAAATCAAGAGCAAAAATGCTTATGGATAACAAAGTTAAAACAACCTTTGCAGATGTTGCCGGTATTGATGAAGAGAAAAAAGAACTTGAAGAAATTGTTGATTTCTTGAAACATTCTGATAAATATGTAAAATTAGGTGCAAAAATTCCTAAAGGCGTGCTTTTAGTTGGTTCGCCCGGAACAGGTAAAACTCTCATGGCTAAAGCCGTAGCCGGTGAAGCCGGTGTTCCGTTTTTCTCAATAAGCGGTTCTGACTTTGTAGAAATGTTTGTTGGTGTCGGTGCAAGCAGAGTTAGAGATTTATTCGAACAAGCTAAAAAACATCAACCTTGTATTGTGTTTATTGATGAGATTGATGCGGTAGGTCGTCAGCGAGGTGCAGGTCTTGGTGGCGGACATGATGAAAGAGAACAAACTCTTAACCAATTGCTTGTTGAAATGGATGGATTTGATGAAAATACAAATATTATCATTCTGGCTGCGACAAACCGTCCTGATATTTTGGACAATGCTTTGTTAAGACCGGGTAGATTTGACAGACAGATTGTTATTAACAAACCTGATGTGTTAGGCAGAGAACAGATTTTGAATGTTCATGCCAAAAATAAACCTCTTGCAAAAGAAGTTGAGATAAAAACATTAGCAAAACGTACTCCAGGGTTTACCGGTGCGGATTTGTCGAATTTATTGAACGAAGCAGCTTTACTTGCTGCTCGTCATAACAAATCAGAAATTGAGATGATAGATTTAGAAGAAGCTATTGATAAGGTAATGGCTGGACCGGAAAAGAAGAGTCGAATTATTTCAGATGAAGAAAAAGAAAATACTGCTTATCATGAGGTTGGTCATGCATTGTTGGCAAAGCTTCTTAAGAATTGCGATCCGTTGCATAAAGTTTCTATTATTCCAAGAGGTATGGCTTTAGGTATTACCTTGACTTTACCTGAAAAAGATCATTTAACTATGAGAAAACAACAATTGTTGGATAGAATTGCAATGATTTTAGGCGGTCGTGTTGCAGAAGAATTGATGTATGGTAAAGACAATGTTACAACCGGTGCATCAAATGATTTGGAAAAGGTTTCCGCTTTAGCTAAAAAAATGGTTACTGCTTACGGTATGAGCGATAAAATGGGAAATTTAGCTTACGGAAAAGAGCAAGAACATGTTTTCATGGGTAGAAATTTTGGTAATACAAGGGATTTTTCAGAAGAAATCGCTGCTGAAATTGATAAAGAAGTTAAGAGAATCGTTGATGAGCAGTATGATTTAGCAAAACAATTGTTATCTGATAATAAAGATATGCTCGAATATATTGCAAAACAATTATTAGAAAAAGAAACTCTTGATGAAAAAGAGTTTGAAGAAATGATGAATGATGTTCGCTCAAAAAGGACTTTTGATAATTGGCAAGAATAAGGATATAGAATCAATACTGCCGGATTAACGTGCCGGTAATATATTCCAAAGGGACACTTGGAATAATAATATAAATTGGCAGTTTAGTAGAATGTGTCCCACCGAAAGGATGAGAAGATGGATAGAGATGAATTGATTTTTCAAGAATATAAAATGTATGCAGAACAGAAAGAAAATTTTATTGACAGAAATTTTAAGACAAATAAATTTTATATGGTCTCACTTTTTGCAGTATTGTTGGCAATGATTTTTACAAGTAATGTTGTGTTTATGGAAAGAATCAGTGCTATTTTGTTATTTTCGTTAATGGGTATTGCAATCTGCGCATTATGGTTCATGAACGTGGATTCATATAATATTTTAATAAAAATAAAATTTGCTAATGTTTTGGAAGCTATTGAAGAAAAATTGCCTGTAAGACCTTTCAGTGAAGAATATAAAGGAATTGAAGAATTTAGAAATAAAAAAGTTTTTATGTTTTCAGATATTCAAAAGCTTGTAGCTTCAATTGCAGCGTTATTTTTCTTTGCTGTATTTATTAGTGAAGTTTCACCTTTGGTTATGAAAATTGTTGTAAAGATTACTTCTTTAATAACATCTTCTCAAGGTGGAATTTAGAATTAAACATAATAAGAGTGCTGAAGTATGAAAGATAATTCTTGTCGTGTTGTGGAAAATTGGAACTATGTAACGCTATCTTTGGTTGTTACGGTAGTTTTAGCGTTATTGGTTTTATATATGCCCGGTTTTCGAGAAATTGATGCTGAAATTTTAAAAGTTATCAGAAAGTTCTTAGGAGCATTTCCGTCATATATTCCTGCCGTTGTGACAGATTTTGGAAGAGCAAATTATTTAATGTGGCCACAAATAACTGCTTGTGCGGTATTGTTGTCTCATAGAAAATATTTAAAAACATTCTTATTGTTGTTCTTTACTCAATTAGCTTATCTGGTTGTCGGCTGGATGAAAAATTTTATATGCAGAGAACGTCCTTGTCTTTATGAAGGGTACAGTTTTCCGTCCGGTCACGCTTTAACAACAATGTGTTTTTACGGCATTGTAATTTATTTAGTTATGCGTTATGTCAGTAATAACTTCTGGCGTTGGTTTTTGGCTATTGGTTTTGGGATTTTTATTTTCTTGGTTTCAATTTCAAGACTTTGGCTTGGCGTGCATTTTCCTTCAGATGTGCTTGCAGGAGTGTTTTTAGGTTTTTTATTAGTTAATTTATATATTATTTTAGATAGATTTTTTAAAAACTAATGCTTGATAAAAAAACAAAGTTATTATAGTATAAAATACGTTAAACAGAACTGTGGAGATAGTTTAATGGCAAATGTGTATTTAGAAAAAGTTTTAGAACAAGTTAAAATAAACAATCCGAATGAACCGGAATTTTTGCAAGCTGTAAAAGAGGTTTTATCAACGGTTGAACCTATTCTTGACAATCATAAAGAATATGAGAAGCTTGCAATTTTGGAACGAATTGTAGAACCTGAAAGAATAATAACTTTTAGAGTGCCTTGGGTTAATGACAATGGTAAAATTATAGTAAACAGAGGTTATAGAGTTCAATTCAACTCTTTAATCGGGCCTTATAAAGGCGGTTTAAGATTTCATCCGACAGTAAATCAAAGCATAATGAAGTTTTTAGGCTTTGAACAAATTTTTAAGAATGCTTTAACCGGCTTACCTATCGGAGGAGCAAAAGGCGGTAGCGATTTTGACCCTAAAGGAAAATCTGATACGGAAATAATGAAGTTTTGTCAAAGTTTCATGACTGAATTATATCGTCATATCGGTCAAGATGTAGATGTTCCTGCCGGTGATATTGGTGTCGGAGCAAGAGAAATCGGCTATATGTTCGGTCAATATAAGAGAATCAGAAATGCATATGAAGGTGGCGTTTTAACAGGTAAAGCCATAAGCTATGGCGGTTCTTTGGCAAGAAAAGAAGCAACCGGTTACGGCTTGGTTTTCTATGTCAGAGAAATGTTAAAAGCTCATGAGAGTTCTTTTAATGGTAAGACGGTCACTATTTCAGGTTCCGGAAATGTAGCAATCTATGCTGCTGAAAAAGCGATTGCTCATGGCGCAAAAGTCGTTGCTATGAGTGATTCTAACGGATGTATTTATGATTTCAAAGGAATTGATTTAGATTTAATCAAAGAAATCAAAGAAGTAAAACGCGGAAGAATTAGTGAATATCTTGATAAACATTATGATGCAGTTTATACAGAAAGAACCGGTGTTGATTCTCCGATTTGGGAAATCAAAACGGATATTGCATTACCATGTGCTACTCAAAATGAGTTGACTCTAAATTCTGCGAAAATGCTTGTAGAAAATGGAGTATTAGCCGTTGGTGAAGGTGCAAATATGCCTTGTACTCAAGAAGCAACCGATTATTTGCTTGAAAAAGGAGTTTTGGTTGCACCGGCAAAAGCCGCAAATGCAGGAGGGGTTGCAACCTCTGCTATAGAAATGTCTCAGAATAGTATGAGATTTTATTATACTTTTGAGGAAGTTGAAGCTAAGCTTGAAAGAATTATGGTTAATATATTTAATTCTTGTAAGGAAAATGCAGATAAATATGGTTGTTCAGGTAATTATGTTGCCGGAGCTAACTTGGCTGCATTTGATAAATTAGCGACAGCAATGGTTGCTCAAGGTGTGGTCTAAAACAAAATTTTAAGTGTATGACAAAGATTTGGTTATATTTTGTTTTGATTTTGACGGCATTATTAATGTTGTTTCCTTTTGCGCTGATGTTTTTAATCTCTTTAACAGGCAATGAAAACATTTTTCTTGATTATAAGAATATTAATCTTTCGTTGTGTGCTTATAAGAATGTTTTTGACTCAATACCGATTGTTAAATACTTTTTAAACAGTTTTGTGGTGTCGTCATTAACTGCTTTAGGGCAAGTTGTTGTTGCTGCTTTAGCCGGTTATGGCTTTGCACGACTTAAATTCAAAGGTTCTGAAGTGTTGTTTTTTTTAATATTGTTAACAATGTTGGTTCCGCCTCAGGTGAATATTGTTCCACTTTTTTATTTGATGAGTAAATTGGGTTGGATAAATTCATATCAAGCTCTCATAATTCCCGGAATTTTTGGTGGTTTTGGAGTTTTTATGATGAGACAGTATTTCCTTAATTTTTCTGCCGAGTTGGAAGATGCAGCAAAGTTAGACGGATGTGGCCCGTTTCAAACATTTTTTAAAGTTGCAATGCCGTGTGCGGTTCCGGCTATAGCAACATTAGCGATTTATACTTTCGTCGTTACTTGGAATAGTTTTATGTGGCCGTTAATAGTTACTAATACGGATTCAATGCGGACTTTGGCTGTCGGAATTACCATATTTAAAGGTTCTTTTCGAGAGTTGACTTTGTGGGGTGAGTTGATGGCATCTGCTTGTATCTGTTCAATTCCTGTTATTTTAATATTTATTATCGGAAAAAAATATTTGATAAATGCTCAAGAGGGAGCTATAAAAGAATAGACTTAATTAAGGTGTCTGATTTCAAAATTTGATGTTTAGCGTTACGATGTCTTCGTAGGAGGGCTTATCTTATGTTAGAATTATTTGTTTTGGACTCTTGTCCTTATTGTCAAAAAGTTATGAATTTTATGGATGAAAACAAAATTCAGTATCGAAAAATCGATACTAAAAATAAAGAATCAGAAGAATCCCTAATTCAAATCGGAGGGAAAAGGCAAGTTCCGTTTTTGGTTGATACAGACAGAAATATTCAAATGTATGAATCTTCAGATATTATCGAATATGTGAAAACATTAAAATAAATTATTATAAAAATAAGCTTATAAATCATCGTCAAAGACATCTTTGAAATGTTTTATAGGCTTTTCTTTATTTTCTGTTTCGTTTTCTTCATCTTCTTCTTCAACGGTGTTAAGCGGTGAAAGAGTTTTTTTGTGTTTCTTAGAGTTTAAAACCGCGGCAACATTCGTCATAGCTAAAGAATTTAATGTAGCTCTTAGTAGCGCACTTCTGTCAACAAACGGCTCATTATAATATCCATCACCCATTTCGTCTTCCGGTGGAGGAAGGTACATTGCTTCAGAACCATATTTTTCTTGACTCATTTTTGCAGCAGTACCTGAGGGGTCGCCACTTTTGAAGTTGAACGAGCCGCCGATTCCGTAAAATCCTGCTGAGCGATTATCTACCACTTTTAAGACCTCATGTTGAGAATACCTGTACTATTATAAATATCCCCACATAATTATATAACCCCTAAATATATTATTTTGCTAGTTTGTTAAAATATGTTTACAAAAATTAATAGTATATTTAATATAAAAATTAGGCAGAAACAATTTCTACGCCGGATGTAACAAAATGTAAGTTGTCGATTACAAGATAATTTTCATCAAGTGCTGATTCTTTTATATTTTCTAAAACAAAGTATGTTGATCCTGAGCCTGACATAATTGAATTTGGATAGTTTCTTTTAATTTTTTGGAGCTCGGAATAATCGTTAAAAATGGCGTATTCTAAATCGTTATACAAAAACTCGTTAATGTTTTTATTTTCAAGAATAGCTTTTTGCATTTTTTCAGTATTATTATTTTGAGGTTTTAATTCTTTTAAAGAATACTTTGTATAAGCTTCTTTTGCGGAGATTCCCAAATTTTTCGGTTTAATTAAGGTTATATCATTTTTAACTACAGGTAAATTTTGTATAACTTCTCCTCTTGAAGTTGCAAGAATACAACCTCCTTCAAGGCAGACATTAAGATCTGAGCCCAGACTTGCACATAAATCGTGAAGTTCTTTATAGGTTAAAGGTTCTCCGAAAATTTTATTCAGGCCGAAAATTGTACCTGCGGCATCTGTACTTCCACCGGCTAAACCTGCTGCTATCGGTATGTTTTTTTCGATAAAAATTTCTATTTGTCGATTTTTAATATTGGCTGTATCAACATATAATTTTGCGGCCTTGTATACCAAATTTGTTTCGTCATAGGGAATTTCGTTACTGTTACCGTTCAAAATAATTTTTGAGGTTGTTGATTCTGAAGTTTGTATTGTCAAATAATCGTACAAACTTATTGTTTGCATAATGCTTTTTATATTATGGAATCCGTCTTCTCTTTTGTTTACGATTTCTAAAGTAAGATTGATTTTTGCCGGACATTTAATTTTTAGAGAATTTTTCATATATTAATTTTATCATGAAAAAATAGCTCTTTAGTATTACTTCTCGAGAAGATTTAAAACCTCTCAAACATCTGTTATCATTAAAGTGTAAGTCGGGGACAGCTAGTGTATCGCCTGTTTCGGCGCAAAAAATATGATAAGGCATTGTGTGTGTGTTCGGCTTACTTCTTTAAAACCAATCTTTTCATCCAACGGTAGGTTTGTTTATTAATACAGGCTTATCAATATATCCTTTAACCGGCTCTCTTTGTTTCTCTTCCGAAGAGAGCTTTTTGTATAAAAACTATATTTTATTCCATAAATGTGCTATTATAGAACTATAAATTTATTTGGAGAGAGAGATGAAAAAAATCTTAAGTTTATTGTTAGGGTTCGTTGTATTAACAAATATTCAGGCCAGTGCTATGTCCATTGAAGTTCAACCGACTATGTTTAGCAGATCAAATGCTCAAGACAGAGTTTGGGTCGGGTCTTTCCAATTGGTGTGGAATGATTTTATGGATAAAGTTGTGCATAATCCGATAAGATTTCGTGAAGGTACTCCTATCATTGTTCATGAATTGAATATGCAATCTTTTACAGAAAATGATTTGTCTGAAAAAAGTTATTATAAAACAATTTGTAAAGTCACAAAGAATACAAAAAAACAGATTAATAAAGCTTTAAAAAAGAAATTTAAAGAAACCAGCGATTTAATTGATAAGCTTGATTTGTCGCCTCGTAATGATAAATTTATAGTTTATTCAATGTTGAAAAAAGACTTTGAATTCCTAAAAGCGTTTGATAAATTAGGTACATCTTCTTTCGGAGATGCTGTTCCTGCAGAGTATTTCGGTATATCAAGAGCTTCTGACAAGTCTTTAGGGTCTGTGGTAACAGTTTTGTTTTACAACGGTCCGGATGATTATGCCGTAAAATTGGCTACGACCGGAGCTGATGAAGTAATTTTGTATAAAAATACGGCAAATAAAGCTTTTGCGTATTTATATGCTGATATGTTGAAAAAAGAACAAGCTTATGACGGTGGTAAATATTTTAGAGCAACAGATGAGTTAAAAGTTCCTAATATTACTTTTGATGCAGAAGTTTCATATGATGAATTAGCTAAAAGAAGAATTATGGGAACTAATCTTTTAATTGATCAAGCTATGCAAACAGTAAAATTTGATATGAATAATAAGGGGGTTAAATTGAAAAGTGAAGCTGCGATGACAGTTATGACAATGTCATTGCAACCGGAAGATTTGATTCCTCGCCTGTTCTATTTTGATGACACATTTGTGTTGTTTTTAAAAGAGAAGAATAAACAAAAACCTTATTTTGCGTTGCGTGTAAATGATATAACAAATTATCAAAAGAAGTAATTTGTTTATCTGTTAGGTTATCATAAAGAATTCTCTTTTGAGATGATAAAATGTAATTTTTTATTACAGGATTTTCCTTTTGCATAATTCTATATTAGAATATTAGTAGGAAAATATTTATAGCCTGATGGTGAGTTAGGGTGTCTATAGATTTGGGATTTGGAATGAGAAGAAGAAGAAAAAAGTTTGATATTTATATTGTTGTTTTTTTAGCAATATTAACGATAGCATATTTTATTTATGATAATTATTCTTCTGAAGACAGAGGAATTTCAGCTTATACTGAAGCTTTAGCAAGTTATAAAAATTCTGATTACGAAACTGCGTATCAAGAGTTCGGGAAAGTACCTTCCGGTTCTGCGTTGAAGTTGCCGGCACTTTTTAGACAAGCTCGTTGTGCAACAAATATGGACAGGAAAGAACTTGCTATTAAAAAATATAAACGCATAATTCGTTCTAAGTCAAAATCAAGTATTGTTCCTATTAGTGAATATAATATGGCTTATTTAATGTTTGAGCTAAAAGATGAACGTGCTGTTAAACATTATAAGAAGATAATTAAACAATATCCGACGAGTGATTATGCAATTGCTTCAGAATATTATTTAGGTTTAATTGAGTTGCAAAATTTGCCTGAATCACAAACAAAAAAACAAAAAGCTATTGAACGAGCCGTAAACCATTTTAAAAATTATATTGAAAAAGCCCCTGACGGTAGATATGGTTTAAAATGTGTTGAAGAGCTGGATAAGTTAAATGTTAAAAAGAAAAATTATGATAACTTTATGATTTCTAAAGTTTATAATGCCAATGG
>JAFQNY010000197.1 GCA_017395765.1 bacterium | reverse complement strand
TACAATTGATTAACGAACGGAAATCCAGCACGGAGAGTTTCTTTCGCCCTTTCTTTGCGGTCAAAGAAAGGGCAACAATGATTATTAGAATTTATTTATGATTACAAATTTTTGAACCGCTACAAGAAAGTACCAAAGTCAAAAATTAAAAAATACCCCCCCCCTCGGAGAGGGGAATAATAAATATTATATAAAAACCCTCCAAGTTTATACTTGCAAAACCAAATTGTTTATCGTATTATAATTTTACGGCGACATGGCCAAGTGGTAAGGCAGAAGCCTGCAAAGCTTTTATTCCCCAGTTCGAATCTGGGTGTCGCCTTTTTTATTATTTAACTAATCACAAATTTAAGAGTATATGGAAAGTTTAGAATTAAATCATTTCTGGGAGCAAGTAAAGGCAGAGTTAATCAATGTCTTACCTGAAAATGCGCATCCTTGGGTTTATCCGCTAGAGGTCTCTGCATATGATAAAGGGGTTTTGACTCTTGTAACCGGTCAAATTATGGGTCGAGATTTGTTAAGAAGAAACCACTATTCTCAAATCGTTGACGTGTTAAAAAAACTTTCTAAAAATGAAAATTCGGATGTTGAAATTATTTATGACGCTAATGCTGCTAAAAGTTTAAAAAAAGAAAGTGAAAAAATCCAAAAAAAAGTCGCGGAAGCAACTTTGAAAGAACAAGCAATGGAAAACCTTTCTTATATGCAGTCGGCTTCAAATTTAAATCTAAAATATAAGTTTGAAAACTTTGTAGTAGGCGAAACTAATGAGTTTGCATATAAAGTTACAAAATCAGTAGCAGAAGCTCCTGCTAAAAAGTTTAATCCGTTATTTATATACGGAAATTCAGGGTTGGGCAAAACTCACTTGATGCAAGCTATTGGTCACTATACTTTGTTTAATAATTCAAAATTAAAAGTTAAATATACTAAAACCGAAGATTATATAAATGACTTTATTTCTAATACCAGAGAAAGTAAAGAACAAGTCCAAAATATGTCTAAGTTTAACCGTAAATATACTAATATCGATATAATTTTAATCGATGATATTCAATTTATTGAAGGTAAAAAGAAGACAATGGACAGTATGCAACATACTTTCGATACACTGTATAATAAAGGTAAACAAATTGTTATAACTTCAGACAGAGTTCCTAAAGAAATACCGAAATTAACGGCTGCATTATGTTCAAGGTTTGAAATGGGATTGATGTTAGAATTGACACCTCCGGATGTTCAAACAAGATTCGAAATTCTTAAAAAATTAGCTGTTGAAAAAGATTTGAAATATACTGAAGATGCTTTAAAATATATAGCAAGAAATTTTTCTAATAATGTCAGAGAATTAGAAGGGGCGTTTAATAAGGTCTGTGCTTATGCAGAAGTTTCAGACTTAGAATTTGATTTGAATCTGGCAAAAAGTGTTTTAAAATGCGAAGAAGCTGAATCCGAATTAACATTTGAAGCAATAACGAATGTTACTTCTGAATACTATGGGGTTAATTTAGATGATTTAAAAGGAACTGCAAGAGGTCAGAAGGTTTCAGAGGCAAGACACATGGCGGTTTATTTATCAAGAGAATTGACCAACAAGAGTTTTGTTACAATTGCGGAATATTTTAATAAAAAGCACACGACAATTATGTTTGCCCATGAAAAAATAAAAAAGGAAATCCAAGTTAATAAAGAATTATCCAATGCTGTACGAGAAATTAAACAAGCGTTGAAAGTTTTATAGTCGAACTCGGTACTCGTCAGTTAAAAATTTTTGTGCAATTAATATTATATAGATAAAGGGATTTTTGTTATAATATTAATTGAATCAGGAGTAATAATGTTAGATAATATAAAGTATCTTGTGTGTTTAAAAACAATTGATAAGAATATACTTGAGAACAATTTTGAATCAGCATTAAATAAGCTAAATTTTTTAATAAAGGAAGAGTATAAACCTTCCGAAACTTATCTCAAAAGAGGAAGATTATGTAAAAAATTATTAATGTTGGAAGATGCTTATTCTGATTTTACTTATGTTATCGGGCATTGTGCTCAAAAAAAAGAAGCTTATTTTGAAAGGCTTTTATTGAATTTTGAAATTGGTAATTATTATGAAGCTATTATTGATGCCAATATGGTATTAACTTGGGATGAAAATAATTTTGAGGTGCAACGTATTAAATTTTTATCTTTGGTTTATTCAAAACAAACAGACATTGCAAAAGATTTTATTACAAATTTGTTTGATTTTCATAAATACAAAACTATACAATTTTTGTTTACGGAAGTAGCAAAAGTTCTTGCTAAAGATGAATTTAAGAAAGGTTTATTGTTATTAGAAGTTATTGATATCATAGATAAAGATAATCCTATAAAGCTTTTGAAAGAAGCTAATATTTTTGGGTTTGCTGGTGATAAAGACAAGCAAGATGAAATATTAAAACGTATAGATTCTATTTTCCCGAAATATTTTGTCTCACATTTTAGATTTTCGGATATGTATCAGGAAAAAGATCTGTTAGAAATTTCTTTTTTGCTTGAATTGGAAATGTTTGACAAACAAGGTTTGTTTTTGTATCCGTTTAGGATTTTAGAAGGTTACAAAAATCATCTTGAAGGACATATTCTTGATTCCAAAGAAAACTTCGAAAAAGCTATTTCAATTAATCCAACTAAACCGGAAGGTTATGTGATGTTAGCTCAAACTTTTCAGTTAATGTCGGGTTATGATAATCCTGAGTATAAAAAAGAGGCTGAAAAAAACTATCAAAAAGCTTTAGAAATTTTTGCACAAGAAAATCGTCCTGAAAAAGTTGAAGATATGAAACGTCAAATCAGGCATTTGAATTCTGCAATTAGCTTTAGTTAAGTATTATAAATTCTGTCTCCGGCATCACCCATTCCCGGAACAATATATCCTCTTTCGTTGAGATGAGAGTCAACCGCTGCAACAATAAGTGTTATATTCGGAAACTCGTTAAATATGTTTTCAATTCCTTGTGGCGAAGAAATCATACAAACACAACAAATATTTTTTTCAGGTATCCCTTTTTCAACATATAGTTTAACGGCTTCAATTAAGGAATTCCCTGTTGCTAACATCGGATCGGTGATATAAACATAATAATCTTCAGGTTTATCTACCGGCATTGGGACTTTGTTATAGTACCAAACAGGTTTTAAAGTCTTTTCGTCTCTATACATTCCGATATGTCTTATTGTTGCTTGAGGTAAAATATCAACGGCTTCATCCGTAAAAATAAGTCCGGCTCTCAATATTGGAGATATAATGATTGTTATTTCAGGATTTATGGTTTTTGTCATAAATTTTGTCAAAGGTGTTTCTATTTCAATTTCTGTTTGCGGAAGGTGTTTTGTTGCTTCATATAATAAAATTCTTGTAAGTTTTCTTGCAGCTAAGCGAACCCCTTGTGTGTCCGTATCTTTGCATCTAAGTGTGCATAAACTTTGGTTGACAATAGGATTAGATACAATTTTTAGATTTTGAAATTTATTTATCATTTTGGAACCTCTTAATACTATCTCTTAATTCAGTAGCTTTAATATTTGAATCTTTTAAAAATTTATCGGAATAATTTATAAAATTGGACATATCTGAAGTACTTGTTTTGGCTCCGGCTTTTTTCAAGCCTGTTTCCTCAAGTTTGTTTCCGAATGACGATGCGGTATAAGTTATTGAGGCGAGTTTTTTAAACATGTCATTCAGTAATCCTAAAGCGTCGTGTAAGCGTTTAGGAGGATTAACTGATAATATGGCTGAATTTTTATCTACATAAGTTTTTTCATCGGGTAAATATAATTCCAAAGATTTAGAGCCTGCCATTCCTGAAAATTCAACAGTTGCTTGTGTCCCTTGAGGAATATAAACATCAGGATTTGTCAGTATAAATTTTACATAAACTTCATCTTTTGTAGGTTTGATTTTTGTGATGTATCCGACCTCTATCCCCATCATTCTAACAGGAGAACCGACAATCAAGCCGTCAACGTCTTGTAAGAAAATTTGGTAATCATTCTCATCGTTTTTTTCTTTTATTATTTTGCCTACAGAAGAAAATGCAATAAAAATAAGAACTATAATGAGCCATATTAAAAGTTCTCCTGCATGATTAATATGTAAAACTTTACTCTCTTTTCTATTCCCCATCATATTAAGGTTATTATATAACAAATTTTAATTACTTGGCAATGTTTTATTTAGTAAAATGTTTTAAAACCGGATTTGGAACAAATTTGGAGATATCGCCGTTGTTAGCCAAAATTTCTCTGACCATAGATGAAGAAATAAAATTGTATTCAGGTTTAGTTATTAAAAAAACTGTTTTTATGTCTTTATATAAAGCATTATTTGTTTGAGAAAGTTGAAGTTCATATTCAAAGTCAAAAGAAGTTCTCAGACCTCTAAGCAGGACTTCTGCACCTTTTTTCTTTGCGTATTCAACAGTTAATCCTTCAAAGGAATCAACTTCAACATTTGTAAAAGAACTAACACATTCTTGTATCAGTTTTACTCTTGTGTCAACCGGAAGAAATCCTTGTTTGTTAACATTGTAAGAAACCGCAATGATAATTTTATCAAAAATTTCTGAGCCGGTTTTTAATATATCTAGGT
>JAFQNY010000196.1 GCA_017395765.1 bacterium | reverse complement strand
ATAAATTGCAGAATCTTTTACAGTTGCTTGTTCTAACTTATGGCTTAATTGTGAAATATAATTATCCATCTTTGCTTGTTTTACAACATATAAGTTGTTAACATTTTTAGCGGATACAGGAAGAGATACAGCTAATAGAACAGTGCTTAAAAATAATACTCTTTTCATAAAACCACCTTTTGTTTTTATTATATAACAAAGACTGTTATTGCAACCTATTGTAATGGAATATTAATTTATTCTGTTACAAACTCCCAATGATAGCCGTAGGAGGTTTTTTGTTTACCTCGGCAACATTGCTTGATTAAATCTGGACTGCATACATTAAAATAATTTTCTCGAATATAGGACACCCAACGACTTGCGTGTTTTGCATTTTCAAATATCTGTCCTGTTTCAACACAGCGCACTTTTTTAGACTGTGCCGGTAATGACCTATATGGCTGAAGTTTTTCTTTTAATTTAGTAAATCTTTGTGCTGAAACTTTATATGTTCCCATTTTTATATCTTCCTGTTTAAGAACAATTATAAATCTGCCTTTTATCTTTTTACATCTTGCATATTGCACTCTATAAGGCTCAAGTTCTTTTTGCAGGGAATAAAACAACTCTGCATCCGGTCTATAAGTTTCACTACCACAATTATCTTGTTTGAATGTAGCTGTGTTTCTGTTTTTCGTTAAGTCTGTCATAAATCTTCTCTCTAATTGCTTCCGATAAATCCTTTATATCAAGTAATCTTTCTTTTAATCCCATATAAACCGCATCAACTGCTGTATGAATATCGCCAAGGTAACAATATAAACGCCATTTTTGAAGTTTTGTATTTGTTAGTGTTAATCCCATTGCCTTTGCTATTTCATCATTGTTATAGCCTTTTGCAATAAGTATTAAAATTTCACGTCTTCTTGGTGTTAATCTTGCTTTATGTTTATACATTGATATTCCTTCCAGCGACTGATTGCATTACTTTTTATCCAATAAGTAATGCAATTTTTTTGTGCCGAAAAGAATAGACACTTGGGCGATTGTTTTTATAAAAATACTCTGCTAGATTAAGTTTTGAAGGCTGGATTAAACGAGTTGCAAATTCAAATATAATAGCAAAATTTAAGATTTACGAGTTTTAAAATATACAATTTGGATATTTTGTAATCCATTTAAAATGTAATGCAATTCCTTTAATGGAGAGTGTTTGGAACTATAAAATAAAGTTGTTGTAAGAGTAGTCAATTTGATCCTGCTCAATTCCAATATAGCGCATTGTTATCATTTGACTTGAGTGATTAAATATCTTTTGGAGAATAGCAATATCTTTAAATTGCTTATAATGATGATATCCAAAAGTTTTTCGCATTGAATGTGTTCCGATTTTTTCTTCAAGTCCAACTTCAGCACAAGCATTTCTAATCATATAATATGCTGTGATTCTACTATATCTTCTACCCCAATGCGATTTAAATAGAGGTTCTTTGTCTCTTCGATTTTTAACAAAATTTGCAATTAGGGTTTTAAGTTTATCATTAAGTGGAAATTTTTTAGTTTTTCCGGTTTTCTTTTCTACTATTTGAACATAGTTTTTACCTCTAACATCGCCAACATTTAAGGCTACTATGTCAGAGATTCGCAGACCACTATTTGTGCCAAACACAAAAATTAAGTGGTCTCTTTTGTTCTGTTTTTCGAGATAGCGCTCGACTTTTTCAACATCTTTTTTATTTCTGATAGGTTCTACTGTCGTCATTTTTCTCTCCTTTCTATTGCCCTACAATATAATTGTGAGCTGAAATTAGCTTGCAATAAACCTTTCAGTTTCTTGGAGAATATCGTCTAAATCGTCATTTGTAAGGTTAAGATAAGGTCTTGCAGAGATTGAGACAGATTTATTTTTACCTGCTTGTCCACCCAATTGATGGATAGCGGCATAATCAAGATTCGAACCGATAATGGCTGATTCATTGTCATATTGAGTTGTAATAGATGTTGCAAGACGTCCTTCGACTTGAAGAATTTGCCCCGGCCAATGTCCGGCTTTTTTTCGCTTTTTAATGGTACTTTCTGCTAGTTCCTGCCATTTGTCAGGTCTGCCCTGTTGTGAGAAGTTTTCTTCTGTTGCATCAGCCATTATACCCGCTATGTTCTTCATTAATGGACGTAGTGTCCCTGCTTTAGCTGCGACTTTTAAAAGTGCATCTTGAACAGCTTTATTATCTAACCTTATTTCAATACTATCCGGCATGATGACGTTCTTTAATTGGATAATTAGCAATTAAAAGTTCTTTGAAAATCTTGTTTTCACGACTTGTGCCTTGTTTGTTATTGATTCCGTTTAATCGTTCAACTTCAATCATTTCAAAACCTTTATATAATTCTCTGATTTTTGGCGAATCATCATAAGACAATAAAAATCTACCTTGAATATTGCCAAGGACTTCTCTTAATCGTTCGTGGTCGAAGTTTTCTGTGCTTGTTACTTCATAACCACAGCCTTTAGAATATGGTGGATCGCAATAGAAAAATGCATCTTCAAAGTCATATTGTTTAATTAATTTTTCAAAATCTCTATTTTCAATTAGAACTTTATCAAGTCTATTGTGAATTGCATCTATTTTATCCATAACGTTTCTTTGGCTTTTTGAGGCACCTCCTGATGAACGTTTAACAGTTCCAAAGGTTTCGCCTCTGCCACCAAATGAACGAGTAATCAAAAAGTAAAACTGAACAGCCTTTTGAATGTCTGTAATAAACGTGCCATTCAAGAACTGCAAGAACATCTCACGAGAGCCAAGAAGATATTTATACTCTTCCTTAAAAGCATTCGGATGATATTTAACAATACGGAATAAATTTGCTAATCTTCCGTCTAAATCGTTGTATATCTCTAAATCTGCCCATCTGTCTTTATAAAACAGAACCCAAGCACCACCACCAAATGGTTCAATATATGATTTAATATCTTCAGGAATAAGCGGAGCTATTGTTTTACGCAATAATCTCTTGCCGCCTACCCAATTAATTAAACATTTTCTATCGATTGTCATAATTAAACTCCTTTTAAAATTGTGTTAAACGTACTTTAAATGCTTTTTAATCCTTTGCAGGGTTATAGCTCCAACCAACATCAGGAGCAATTTGTTTACCTGTTAATGGATCTGTGTAAACTGTAACTGGTTGATATTGACCTGATTTTTTAGAAACAAGTCTGTCCTCTTGAGATAATCTTCCGGATGATGATTCAACATAAAGATTTCTTTTTTTGACGTTTCGAGGGGACAATGCCCTGACACGACAACGACATCGCCAACCATTCGGTGGGTAAAAAGAACTCCAAAATGGGTCATCATGAGGAAAAACCAAGTCGTGAAGTTGCGCGTGTTCTGCTCTTGTTCTTTGGTCTAAAACTGCGACATATTGCCAATATGGACGATTATCGGTATTCTCAATTTGTGTTTTATAACGTCCTGTTTGATAAGCCGTCTGCATATTTACGGAATAAATTGTTTTAAGACGATACATTGAACCCAGCTGAACTTTTTCGGCATTACCTTGTGAATCAACAATAACAACTTCGCCCCACCAACCTTTCTTTTGCAGGGTTGGTTTAAGTTCTTTTTGAAACTCTTGAAAGGTTTTCCCTTCTTCGAGTGCTTTATCTAATACTGTGCGAATATCGTTCAAAATATCCTCACGCATAGCCTTTGCAACTGTGAATGACTTTCTGTGTGCAGATTGCCATAATTCGTACCAATCCCACGACAGTTTATTATTCTTGGATTTAAAATACTTGATGGCTATTGCAGGGGATAATTTGAATAGTGCATTAAGTTTGACCATTAACCACCTCTGCTAGTTTTTCAGCGACAGCACGTGCAACATTAACTGTTACAGCATTGCCCGCCATTTTATAAAGTTGTGCATCTGAAATGCCAAGTTCTCGTGCTTGTTGAACCATTCCGTCAGGAAAGCCTTGAAGTCTAAAACACTCAAGAGGGGTTAATCTTCTGATGCGATAATCGTCAATTGTTCCCATATTACAATTAGTGTCTAATGTTTGCGAACAACCTTTGCCAACTCTACCTCTGCGAGTTTTAGAATTTGGGAATGCCAAATTTATTCCATCGCCGGGACCTGCCTCATCATAGCCTTTTTTAGTTCCGTTTCTTATTTTCATTAACGGAGTATCGCCACCGACTTTGAGGGTTTCAACAATATCTGATTGTTTGTATTTGTTGAAACGTGGCTTATTGATGCAATAAAGACCTGTTTTACCACGTCCACCATTAGCAACTAAACAAGAGCCAATTCCGTCAGGGGAGTAAATTCTGCCACCTTGATGTGCATTTGGTGGATTT
>JAFQNY010000195.1 GCA_017395765.1 bacterium | reverse complement strand
TCAACAATTTTTTTAACTTTCTCAAAAATAGTTTCTTCACTAAGACCTGTTGACTGAATATTTATTTCAGTTACAGCTTTTTTATCAGTAGGCTCTCTAAATATTGCATGAAAATAACCTTTTTCAAGAGTCGATTTTTTGTTATCATTAAACGCTGTGGATATAAAAACATCGGTCGCTTCACTCAAGTTTTTAAAGAATAAAGTGTTTTCTGCAATTTCTTTTAACAATTTATGAGTAGCCTTATCTATTATAAAATCAAAAGACTCATGCTTATGCCAATTAGAACGTACTTCTGCCGGAATTAATCCTATGCGAGTATAATACACTCCCTGAAAACAATTTTGTTTTGTATCAGACGAAGAAACTGCTAACCTCATACCTTACTCCTTTTATTTTGTGATAACAGTATTATTGATGATTACAAAATATTATATCACAAAAATCCGCTGTTTCTGTTATAATCTTCTTAAAAGTTGTAGGGTGGGACATGCTATAAACTTGTTTTTTTACATGATTTGAAATTCATTCCCACCAAAATTATTCAAAATCTAAATCTGCAATTTTGTTTTTATCCTCAAAATTACACCAATTTTCTTCATAAAAACCTAATTTAACAAATTTTTGAAATGTCGTATATTTATAATCTTTTGATGATTTAACTAAATTATGTTTAATCGGATTATAATGTATATAATCTAAATGCCTATATAAATCTTGTTCATTTCTAATTGTATGTTCCCAATACCTTCTTTGCCATACACCTTTTTCTCCTTTTTTAATTTTACTTTTGGATAAACTTATTTTTTCAACCTTAATATGTTTTGAAAAATAATACTTCATTGAATAGATAATTTTAGGATAATCATTTATATTATCCACTTTTATTATCATATGTAAATGGTTTGGCATTATTGCTATTGCTACAATATCAAAATTGTATTTAAAATGAGTCTTTTTTATTGACTCTTTTAAGGTTTCAATATTTTCTATTAATATCGGATTTCTATTATGCGTAACAATCGTTATAAAAATATATTGATATTGTGCTAAAAATAATCGTTTATAATTTGACATGAAACCAATATAGCATATATTTATTTTGGTGGGAATGTATGTTTAAATAAATAAAACTCACATTGAGAATACATTTCCCACCCTACTCACTTAAGCCTTGTTTTTATTTTTTTTTAGTTATAAGATTAAGTTATCCCAATTAATACAAATAAATTAAAATAGGAGTGTGTATTATGCAGATAAATAATGTTAACAATGCTAGTAAAAATGTAGTTTTTAACGCAAAATTACAAATGGAGGGTGCCGTTAAAGATTTACCTAAAGAATTAATAACAAAGTTTGAAAATTCTGTTAAAAAAATCGGGAATGATTCTGATATTGTTGCTATAAAATTTGGTACAAAATATCAAAGAGCATATGATGACTATGAAAATGGGGTATTAAGAAAGATATACTCTTATTTTCGTGACAATGACATAGCGTCTTACGTAAATGGGAAAATAAGACAAAAAAGAATTACAACAAGTGCAAATAATTTTAATAACTCATCTGAAATGGGTAATTTAGAGATTGGTATCTTAGATTATTTAAAAACTTTAATCAAATTAACCTCTAATTAATTGTAGTAAATTGGTCGGGTTTTAACCCGACTTTTTAGCTAGTAGGTCAGGCACTGCCTGACAATTAAATTAATGTCAAGCAATGCTTGACCTACTTTTAAAATTATCAAACATTCTGTTCTTTTTTCTCAAACCGAGTGTCAAAGCGTGGTGTTATTTTTCCACCATTGCTTTAAATTTCTCAAAATCTTCCATTGTATCGATACCTACCGGAACATTGTTTACAATTCCGACTTTGATTTTCATTCCGTTTTGCAGAGCTCTTAGTTGTTCCAAACTTTCAGCCATTTCATAAGGTGCTTGAGAAAGTTCAGTCATCTTAAACAATGCTTTACGTTTGAAACCATAAATCCCTAAATGCCCGTAGAATTTCCAACGACCTTGACTATTGCCTTCATTTGCCCCACGTTCAAAAGGTATCTTTGAGCGTGAAAAATACATAGCATAATTATTAACGTCAAATACACATTTTACAAGATTTGGATTTTCTGCCTCTTTTGTGTCGGTAATTTCTCTAACAAGGGTTGAAATATCAGCCTTTTCGTCAAAAAGAACACCTTTAATAACAAGCTCGATATTTGCTTGTTCTATCAATGGTTCGTCACCTTGAAGATTAATTATATATCCGATTTCAGGGTGGCGTTTTGCTACTTCGGCAATTCTGTCGCTTCCGCTTTTGTGTTCTGTTGATGTCATTTCGACTTCTGCGCCAAATTCTTTACAAGCATTAAAAATTCTTTCGTCATCAGTTGCTATTATGACCCTGTCAACATGAGGAACTGCTTTTGCTTTTTCCCAAACCCATTGAATAATAGGCTTGTTACACGCTTTCAAAAGAGGCTTACCCTCTAATCTTGAAGACCCGTATCTTGCCGGTATAATAATTGCTGTTTGCATATTTCAACCTTTGGGCGGGACACATTCCCCCTATCTGCTAACTTATATCAATATTCCAAGTGTCCCTTTGGAATGTATTGTCAGCCGGTTAGACCGGCGTAAATTTATTTTGTTGCATTAATAAATACAGCATTAGATTTCAAACTTATTTCTCTGTTTGTTAAGTAGTTTTGAACATCTTTGATGTATTTGTTAACGGTTGCTTCATCAAAGTATTTTAAATATCTGTCTTTAGATGAAGGTTGTCCCGGAGATGGCGGGTTTGTGAACCATTGTTCTACCATTCCGGCTTGGACTGTATAATTTGATTTAACCTCTTGAACTTTAACATCAGGAATCGAGAATCCTGCTATTTCGAGGTTTGTTCTTATTGTTGCGTCATCAAAGTTGCATAAGGAATCCATAGGATTTTCCATTATCTCATTTTCTGCACGTTTAAAGTCTTCATAATGCTCGATATACATAGGATCAGTGATTTCCCAATATCTTGTATTTGAACGAATAATAGGTTCGAAAGCGCAGAATTTTCCGCCCGGTTTAAGTATTCTATATATTTCGCTGATAGCCGGTTGTTTATGAACGATATGAACAAGTACGGAACGCATTAAAGCTTTGTGGACACTGCTTTCAGGTAAAGCAATGTGTTCGCAAGGTGAAAGTAGCATTTCATAACCGCTTGTTACGCCGGATTCATCAAGGATTCGTTTACAGTCGCTTAAACAGTCTTGAAACTTGTCTGAGAAAATAACTTTTCCTTTGCAATTTTGTAGTTCAAGAGCTTTAAAAGCCAGTAATCCCGTACCGCAACCAATGTCTATAACAACGTCATAGGGTTTTATTTCTGCATAAACCAAAACAACATCTCTGACTGCTTCCAACCATTTTGTTGTTTGTTCAACCATTTCGGGGGTTTGTCCCGCAAAACGGTTTTTCTTTAGCCATTGGGTCCAGTTTTTACAAATCTCGCTCATACGTTCTCCTTGTATAAAAATTCTATTATATTATACACAAATTTTATTTAACATAAAAGTCTCCGACGGAAAGCGGATTTTGCAAAT
>JAFQNY010000194.1 GCA_017395765.1 bacterium | reverse complement strand
CATATTAATCGCGGCACAACGCCCTTCTTTATTTGCAGTACTGCCTAAAGGTATCCACATAGGAGTATTAGAAACAATATTTATCTTTTCAACACAATCCCCCGCTGCATAAATATCTGGAATATTTGTCTGCATCCTGCTATTAACCTTTATCGCTCCGGTTTTGCCCAAAACTATCCCTGCCGATTCAGCTAAATCAACAACCGGTTCAACCCCGCTACAAATCGCTACAAAATCTGCACTTACAAGATTATTATTTGATAACTTTACCGCACGTACTCGTTCATCACCAATAAATTCTACTATATTTGCACTTGTTTGAATAACAATATTTTTCTCAAATGTATTATGAATATAGGCAGTAACCAAAGATATAATATCATCATCAAGATAACTCATTATATTCAAATTATTTTCAAGCAAAGTGACATGCAAGCCATTATGAACAAACGCCTCCATCAACTCTAACCCGACATAACCACCTCCAACAATCACTGCTTTGCGAGATTTCAGCATAGTTTCGCGGATTTGGATTCCATCATTTAAAGTTCGTAAAGAGTAAATATTCTGTAGACCTATATTTTGAATAGAAGGAATCCGAGGCTTTGCTCCTGTGGCAATAAGTAGTTTATCATAGTCAGTCAAAAACTCGTGTCCTGATTTTATATCCAGAACTTTTATTTTCTTCTCATTAGGCAAAATCTGTGTCACTCTATGAAAATTATGGACTTTTATACCACTTTCTTCAAACTTATCTATACTCCGAACAATAAGTTTCTTGGGGTCTTCAAAACTGCCGCCGATAAAATATGGCAATCCACAAGATGAATATGAAACATATTCGTCTTGAGTATAAATCACAACTTCTGCATCAGGCAAAAGTCTTTTTGATTTCGCCGCAGCTTTTGCACCCGCAGCAACAGCACCAATAATTACAATCTTCATAACCTTATTCTAAATTTATAAAAAAACATTTTAACCGCCAATTTCGCTATATGAAAAATAGGTAACATGGGTAATAGCCAAGACCAAAAATCTCTCATATAATCATAGTGGAATTTGTAAATAATATAGTTGAACACTAAAGTATGAGAGGATTTGTATATGAAAATTTCACCTGACACAAAAGTTATTTTGTCCAAAGTAGAAATTAAAACGTTAGAAGAACTCGCTAACGGTAGTATTATTACAAAAAACAATATTATAATTGATACATTGCTAGAAAGATTTAACGCATTCTCTATTGAAACTTTACTAAGAAAAGTCGATTTTTACGATATTGTAAAAATTACTAATGAAGAAAAAAGAGAGTTTATTTACAAAACCGCCGCAATCAAAGCAAAGAAACACTGTGAATATAGAAAACAGTTATTATCATTAGGGTTTGAATGCCCACACAAATTGTGCGATTTTTTCTATGATATTTTTAGACACAAAGACAATAACGACGAACAAACATTGAAAATAGAAGCTGACAAACTCCGGAAGTCTGCTGAAGTTAAAGAGTATTTTGCAAACTCTGAAAAATACTTTAATAAACAAGATAACTCTTGCTCAGAAGAAATAAAAAATGTTTTAAACCGCAGGCTTGCTCAAAAAATTGACAGACAAATTGCAGTAGAAATGAGTAACTTGTTCAATAACAAAATTGCCGGACTCGCTTGTTTTGTAAGAAACTATATTGATGATAATTGCCCGATATACATTACGGAAACTTTGACCGAAAACGAAGCGCTTTTGTTAGACTTTTTATCAAACCAAGGTGATGTAATTGATTATGCATTAACAAATAAAACAGATATCAGCGAACTTTTTAGTTTAATAGATAATTTGCAAACAAAGTTCAAAACAAACATAACAGAAGAAGTTTTATTATTCAACCTTATAGAAACACGCTATCGCAAAGATAACCTCGGATACATAAATATCCTACTGAATATGAACATCCTAAACTCTACACAAAACTTGGAAACGCTTGGAAAAATGATTGCGCCACAAGAGAGATTTAAGATTTTACAGATGAAGAAAAATCTTGAAAGTCTTAAAGCAGAAATTCCAAATGAATTTGAAGGCGCGCAATATAAAAGATTATGCGACCTAATGACTTTAAAACAAGAAATTAATCTTTAAAGAACTCGCGAATTAAGCTTTCTATAGTTTTTGCAGAATCACCGATGCCATAAGGGTTCTTAACTTTTAAACGGGTTTGAGATTTTGGCTTTGAAAGAATATCTTCGCTACAAGCAACAATTTTTTCAAAATCAGCACCCACCAGAACTGAAACACCTGCAGCCACACCTTCTTTGCGTTCTGTTTCATAACGCATTACTATAGTTGGACAACTAAACGTAGGAGCTTCCTCTTGGATTCCACCAGAATCGGTTAAAATAAGTTTTGCATGCTTCATTAAATAAACCAAGTATGGATAATCTAACGGCGGCAACAATTTTACATTGCTATAATCCGCAAACGCTTCTTCTATACGAGATTTCACATTCGGGTTCGGATGAACCGGAATTACAAAGGTATGATTTGAGAACTTGTTAACAAGAAAATCTATCGCACGAATAATTTCGCCTAATCTCTCCCCATGGTTTTCACGGCGGTGCGCAGTCACCAGAACTAAATTTTCTTCCCCGATGTTTTTTGATTTAAAAAACTCTTTACTCATCTCTACAGTTTCATCCGACAAACAAGAAAGAGCGTCAATTACGGTATTGCCTACCACATAAACAGTTTCAGAAGAAATATTTTCTTTAAGTAACGCCGTCTTATTCAATTCTGTCGGAGCAAAATTCAAATCAGCAATTCTTGAAACCATTTGTCTTATTGTTTCCTCGGGAAACGGCTCAAATTTGTCGTAAGACCTTAAACCAGCCTCCACATGAAACACCGGAATTTTATGATAAAAAGAAGTCAACGCCCCACACAAAACAGTCATTGTATCGCCTTGAACAATTGTAGCGTCAATCTTTTCTTTATTAAATAATTCATTCAAAGCGTTCATTATTCGGGTTTGGACTTCAGCCAAAGACTGATTATCACGCATCGAATCAAGATTATAATCAGCTTCAAGCCCAAAATACTTTAATGTCTGATTAGAAAGTTCTTTCTGCTGCTCCGTATTAATAACCAAAACACGGTAATCTTCAGGATACTTTTTCAATTCAAGTATCACTGGTGCCAATTTTATAACTTCCGGACGAGTTCCAAATATAAACGCAATATTCTTCATAGCAATATTATAACGCAAAAAAGTTTACAACAACCCCATAACTATTTACTAGCCCTCACGTTTGAAGTATAATCCACTTATGGAAAAGAAAGTTATCTCTAACAACCGCAAAGCATTCCACGACTATATTATTTGCGAAAAATATATAGCCGGAATTGTGCTAACCGGAACGGAGATTAAATCAATCCGCGCAAATGGAATTAATCTTAAAGACAGTTTCGGAAAAATTGAAAACGGAGAAATGTTACTTTACAACTCTCACGTATCTCCCTATGACCAAGGAAACAGATTTAACCACCAACCGGATAGAGTTCGGAAACTTCTTTTGAATAAAAAGGAAATACTTAAAATTGAAATGAAGGTAAAAAAAGACGGCTACACAATTGTTCCTTTGGAATTGTTTTTAACGCACGGTTTTGCTAAAATTGAATTAGGGTTAGGTAAAGGTAAAAAACTTT
>JAFQNY010000193.1 GCA_017395765.1 bacterium | reverse complement strand
GTGCTCTTGGTTCTAAACCTTTTATTCCATATATTGCATATCGTCTAAAATATCTCATATAACTAGAAAATGCCATTTGGTAACTAGGATAGCTTCTTCCTAGTTTTTTTAAATATTCCCTTAATTCTTTACCTCTTAAATTTCCAGCCAATCGCAATACTGTTAAATATTTATATATAAATCTTTGTGCATAAGGAGGAAGTGAGTCAAAAAATCGCTTTTCTTCCATATCCTTAAATCTGTTAAATTTTTCAAGAGATACTTTGGTATATTGCTGTGGGCCACCTAAAGTTTGCAAAAATCTTTCTACTACAGGACTTCTCTGTTTGTTTTTTGAAATGCAGCTTTTGAGAATAAAATAGTCTTTATTCTTCCCATTTCTAATGAATTTTGATTCATAGATTTTATTTTTACATTTTCTGCGTACAGTTTCCTTTTTTTGTCCTGTCAATTTACAGACTTCATCTATGGTAAGCCATTCTGAAGTTTTTTCTTCTAAAATATTATCAATAATTTCAGGAGTTATCTTTTTAGATTTAACATACAAATATTCCATATTTGATATTTGTTTTATAAAGAGTTCTTTTGTCAAAAAATTTAAGGCTTCACGGATATCGTTTTCTTCGGCATCAGGAAACATTTGCAAAACATCTGATATGCTAAATCTATTTAAACCTTTAGCCATTTTTTGAATTTGAGCTATTAAGCTCGTCGTTTTGATTTGGTTCGTCATCAATCATAACCTCCTTTAATATAATTTCATCTATTGAACTTAATCCATTAGCTTTTGCAACTTGTTCAGCTTTGTTTATTAATTTAACTATTTGTCTGAATCGTTTTGTTTTAGAATAAATAAAGTTTTTAGCACAGTCTGTCATTTCGATTTCAGATAACTCATTTATAATTTGTGCAATTTCTGTTTTTGTAAAAATTTCAAATTTTTGTATTTCAGAAATCCTGTCGTATAAATGTTTATGCCTCATTAATCTTCGATTAGCACTACTCATACCAATTAAAACGATTACACAGTCTGTTTTGTCGTGAAGGTCTCTTAATGTTTCAACAGCTTTTGAATCTATTGTTATATAATCAACTTCATCAACAATAATTATTCTTGGCTGTTTAATTAATTGAGCAACTGCTTGATTAAAAATATCAGAGAATTTTGTATAAGGTATTTCTCCGAGTTCTTCAACAACCTCTTCTAATAACCATCTAGTAGACATATTATTCGCACATCGAATATAAACAGCATTGTTTTGTATTGCCCACCAAGTAATTGCAAAGGTTTTACCAAGCCCCGGTTCCCCATATACGAGTCCCATACCTGGTACTCCCTCAGCTCTGTTCTGAAGGTTATTCATCATTGTAATGAATTTCTTCACATTATTTGTTTTTACGAATTTTTTTCTCACCTTTACCTCCTTTATGAATAAATTTCCTTAAATTCATTTGATTGAACGTAATTTGTTAGCCAATTTCTATCTTCTGTACTTATGCAACCATTTTGCATATGCCATTCATATCTTTCGTAGCTTGTTGAAAAAATTGGTCTAGCAACAACTGATGTTTTAATCTTTGGAATAATTTTTTGTTCTTTGGGTTGTTCTTCTTTAACAATAGGTTTTTCAATTACTTTGATGTCCTCTATTAAATTTGATTCAATCAACGGAACATCTTCTAACCTAAAATGCTCCTTGATTGCCTTCATTGTTTTTCGTCTTAATTTAGCTTGCTTTTCAATCTTATGTTTATAATCTTCAATGTCTTTAATATCGCCCATTTGATTTGCTAATGGGTGTGTTGAAGTAACTCTGTTTGCTCGGCATATAAACTCGCCTTTTAAGGTGTAAACCTTGATGTAACTTAAATCAAACAAACTGTATTTAATTATTGTTTTTTCTTTAACTCCGTATAATGCTTCGTCAAAATAATCAGCTTTTAAAAATCGAATACCATTTCTTCCGATAGTTTTTACCTCTTGTGCCATCATTAAATCATCAAGCAAAGACTCATCAATATTTTGTTTTTCCGTTTCATTAATAACTTCTTGTATTGTTTTATCTGTATCATTTGTGCATTTTTGTGAGTGCTTAAATTCTAACCACTTATCAATTAACACTCTTGCCTGCTCGATTGTTGGAATAAAACCAAGTTTTTGTTCATGTATTTGTTTGTGTAACACCTCGTTCCTTTTCATATAAGCAGGTTTATTCTCAATGCTCGTTCCAATATAGCTTGGCATCAGCTTTTCAAAACCTTCTTGAAAATCTAAAAAGAAACGCTCGATGACTTTTGCACGAGCGTTGTACGGAGTGGCATAAATGGGTTTTATTCCTAATTGTCGATAAATACCTGTAAAGCCTAATTCTTCAAACTTTTTATCCCCATTAAAAAACTTGCTTTTAAATGCTCGACCATTATCTTGATAAACATATTCAGGAATGTGATCCATATTTAATATTGCATTCCTTAATGCAGATGCAATATTTTGGGTACATTCTTCAAGCATAATGTCGTAACCAACAAGTCCACCTGATTTCCAATCTAAAAAGCCTAGCAAAGTTGCACGACAAGGTCTTCCTGTAAAAGGATTTATTACTTGAAAATTTAAGGTGTGTCCATCTGCAATTAAAACCTGTCCTGATTTTAACAACGAGGCATTTCTTACAATATATGGTTCAACTTTATCTTTTAATGCTTTTTGACCTTCACGAGCTAAAATCCACTTATCATAATTCATATCTCTGAACCAAACGGCATATCGTCTAAAAGTTACATCTTTGGGAAGTATTTCATAACCTCGTTCTTTTAATATTTGTTTTGTTAGACCGATTGATTTTCCTATTGAAAAATTATTGGGAGATAAAAGTATTTGTAAGAATATTTTTATTTGCTCCTCATTTAAACTTGTATTATATTCTTTTCTTGTTGAATATTTATATTGCCCAACCAAAGCTGTCCAATCTGAATTATAGTCTAGTAAAGCTCTCCATCTATAAAGCGAACCGAATGAAACTTTTCCAAGAGTATTAAAAATCTCTTCGTGTAAAAATCCTGTATTATATAATTCTAAAAACTTGGTGTCTGCATTTTTATCTTTTTCGGCTATTCGGAATTTATTTAATTTTTTGTCTTTTTTATATTCTGTTCTAAACTCTAACCAACACATTATTAAATCATATTTGGCGAGTGCCATTTTCTTTTGTGATTCAGATATTAGTTTTTCTTGTTTTACTTGAAAGTTTTTAAGTTCAATTATTTCAGTATTAATATTGCTAAAGTCATTATAATATTCATTAATGTATTTAATTTGATATTCTTCTTCTAATGTACTTAATTTAATTTTATATGTTTTTCCACCTCTGCTTGTTTCTACCTTATATTCATATTTATTTGAATTTAAAGATAAGCGAACTGCCCTTTTGGTAATTCCTTTTAACTTGGCAACAGTTTCGACATCAATCCAAGTTTTGTCTGTTTCTATATTATTTAATATGTCTGTTTTCATGCTACCTCCGATTTGTCTTTCGTATGTTAAATCGGAGTCTCTCAAATTGGAACTCAATATGGGGGAAGTGTGTTGTTTTGTGTCTGAAAATTATAAAATGTTTCGTTGATAAATTACTTTTAATT
>JAFQNY010000192.1 GCA_017395765.1 bacterium | reverse complement strand
TAAATAAAGGATTTTAAAAGAACTCAGATACTGTATGTTTAAATAAGTTAGAGGATTAATAGTTAGAAGTACAAGATGAAAATGCGCAGTTATTTGAAAAAAAATCAAAAAGATTTGAGTTCAGAAGTTGTAGTTGAGAATTCCGTTGAGTCTGTTAATAACTCTCAAGGCGCTCCAAAGCATTTGTTTTTGAAAGGTCTTGCGGTGTTATTGTTGATTCCGATGGCGTTTGTTTTTAATATTCATAAGAACAAAAGTCAAACTCCGGAGTATGTTGATATTACAGCCTCTGCGTTGGCGGTGTTGCCTGAAGCGGCAACTGCGTCAGCAAGAAGTGTTATTACCATTCCTTCAGGGATGAAAAAAGAGCATCCGTTTGTTCCGTACAGAAAGCTTGATGACGGTCAAGTTTCAGGCTCGGATGTACCTTCTTCTTTGTTGGTAGAACCACCGGAAGAATTAAACCCTGATTCTGATGCAGCAAGATTAATGGATACAATTGTATCAGGTATTTTGTATGATAAATATAGCCCTTCTGCGATATTAAATATTGAAGGCACTGATTACCTTGTTAAAAAAGGTGATGTTGTAAACAATTATAAGGTTTTGAGTATCAAGCAAGACAGTGTAACTGTTAAGTTGGGTACTAATACATATAAAGCCGGTATCGGTGAAATATTAACTGAGGGAACTTTAAACCATAACGAAGTTTCTAACCTAAGTAATAAATTTGGAGGTGGAAAATAATGATTAGTAAGAATATAAGAAGAATCCTGTCAGTGGCTATGTTGTTAGCCTTTACAGCGCCTTCAACCTTAGCGTTAGGCGATATTTATTCGAACTATAGTTCTTCATTGAGATCTGCGGCATCAGTGCCTTGTGCGTCATCAATGACATTAAAGGGTGATGTATTTTTGACAGATAAAAATGAATCAATAACATTATCTTTACGTGATTCTGATGTAAAACAAGTTTTAAGAATGTTTGCTGATAAGGCAGGAATGAATATTGTTTTCCATAGTTCAGTCGGTGGAAAAGTTACATTAGATCTTGTAGAAACTCCTATTAATGAGGCATTTAATTTGGTGCTTCAAATTACGGGAACAAATTTTTATAAACAAGGCAATACAATGATTGTTATTAGCAAAAACCATGCAGATAATGCAATATATTCGCAACAAGAAATGATGACATTTCCTATCAATTATGTAAGTGCAGCTAAGATTGCAGATTTCTTAAACAAAAATGTTTTTGGGATGAAAAAAACCGGCTTATCAGGAATTGATGCTGCAACAGTTAACTCTGCAACAAATGAATTAATTGTGTTTGGTATGCCTTCAGACGTAGCTATAGTTGAAAAAGTTATTGAACAATTTGACAAAGAACCGTTCTCTAAAACTTTCTCTGTAAACCATACTACGCCTGCTGAAATGGCAAGTTTAATATGTAATATGTTATTACCGTCAAGAGGTCTTGGCACAGCTTCTTCTGCAGGTGCAACAGGTTTTGCTGCCGATGCGGCGGAAGGTGACGCTGCAACATTGAAACTTGGTGAAGGTATTGTGGCATGTTCACAATCAAATCTTGGTTCAAGTTCGAAAGTAGCACCGTTTGATGTTCAAAATTTATCAATTGCTTATTTCCCTCAAAGAGGAACAATAACTATGATGGGTGGTTCTGAAGCTCAGGCAAAAATGATTGAATCATTTATTAAAGCTCATGACCTTAAGCAACCGCAAGCGCTCTTAGAAGTATCAATTGTTGAATTGAATGAACAAGGTAGTAAAGAATTTACTAACAAATGGTTATTTGAAAGTAAAAACTTTGGATTTAGCTTTGATGGATCTTCAACATCAGGTTCTCGTATGTCGGGAGCAGGCAATAAGCTTGTAGAAAGATCTCGTTATGTATGGGATGATGGTTCTAAAGACGGTATGCCATATCAGAAGCCGATTATTGCCACTAATTCAGATGGTAGCATTCTTGCAGAATCCTTTGAAATGATTGTTCCGCAACAAATCGAGCAAGTGTATCATGCTTTGATGCCGCCTTCAGTACATATTTCTTGGCAAATGCATTATTTAATTGAAAACCAAAAAGCAAGAGTTCTTGCTAATCCGAAGATAATGATTACAAACGGTCAAGAGTCTGTAATTGATTTAACTCAAGACTATGTAGAAAAAGTAACTTCTGAGTACTTGACATCTACTGTTAACGGAACAGGTTCAACAGGTATTGCTCAAAGAACATATACTATTTCTGAGGACTTAGGTGTAAAAGTAGCACTAACTCCGTTCATTTCTCCGGAAGGATATGTTACATTGAATATTAAACCGGAATATTCAACTGTTGCCGGTCAAGTTTACGGGCCGGGGATAACAGGTCAAGCAGATTTGGTAGCAACACTGTTAAGCAGAAGAGATTTGGATTTGAAAAATATCAGAATTAAAGATGGTGAAACTCTTGTAATTGGTGGTATGATTCAAGAAACAGAACAAAAAACAGTTCATAAAATTCCGTTCTTGGGAGATTTGCCTGTGATTGGTTCTATATTCAGATCTACAAGTACAGCTAAAGCTAAATCTGAATTAGTAATAATGATTACTCCAAAAATCATTAACGATGGTGAAGGCACAGTAGCAGAATCTTTATAATAAATTATGTCTAATCAACTGGAAAAACTAAAAAGTAGTATAAAGAAAGAATATACAAAGCTCTTTGAATTAAACCTGATGAAAACATCAGGTTTTATTCCAGTTGATAAAAGACAGGGTGATTTCTGGGTAGTTATTAATAAAGCCGGAAATGTTGATAAATCTCATATTGAAAACTTGGTAAAAGATAAGATTAAAGATTTAACTCCGAAATTTATACCGGTTGATACCTCTACTTTCAATAGTTTAATTGAAACTTTAGATGTTAAAGAAGAGCCAAAAACGCCTTCTGCAACAGATAATTCAAATGAGCCGTCTGCTGAAGAAATGTTGGTTTCTATTGGGTGGATTACTAAAGAACAATTACATGAATGTCAACAAATAGCTTTACAAAAAAAATTACCGTTAGATGCAATTTTTCATGAAAAAGATTATTTATCATATGAAAGAATTGTTTCTTATTTAAAGAAAAAATATTCTTGTGAAGTTATCTCTAAATCAAATATTATTGTTGATAATTCAATTCTAAAATTATTACCGGAAGACTTTATTGAAAAGAAACAAACCATAATAATGTCTATGGAAGGGAATAAACTTGCCGTAGCAATGGTTAATCCGTTAGATAAATATACAATAAGAGAAGTTTCATTATCTACCGGACGGTCTTTAAATGTTTATGCGATTCCGTATTTTGAGTATGAAAATTATATAAAAGAATATACTTTAATAAAACAAAGTGAGATTCAGGCAAAAGAGACAGAACGAATCATCCAAAGTATTGAAGAAGAGGCTGCGCAATATGGTGATGAAGAATCTCTTTGGGCGCAAGTTGAAAAAGAACTTCAAGATTCAAGCGGTAACGTGGCGAAATTTGTATATAAAATTATTACTGATGCGATTGATAAAAAAGCTTCGGATATTCATATTGAACCACGTTTATCATATTATGTAGTACGTTTACGTGCGGATGGTATTTTGAAAAAAGTTTTAGAAATACCGGGTAGTATTGAGCAAGCCGTAATTACTCGTTTTAAAGTTTTGGCAAGAATGAATATTGCTGAACACAGAAGACCTCAAGACGGTACTTTTTCTATAAAATATAATGACAGAATGTATGATTTCCGTATAAATACATTACCTGTATCCGGAAAAGAAAAAGTTGTTATCCGTATCTTGGCACCTGCAGTAAGTTTAAAAACCGCCGGAGAAAAAATGGTTATTCAGGGTGCTTCCGAAGTTGATATTCAAAAAATTCATGATATGGTTCAATCACCTAACGGGATTATTTTAACCTCAGGACCGACCGGTTCCGGTAAAACTACAACTTTGTATACAATTTTAAAAGCCTTGAATAAAGAAGATGTAAATATTACGACAATTGAAGATCCGATAGAAATTAAACTTGAAGGTATAAATCAATCACAAGTTAACCCAAAAGCTGATATTACTTTTGCGTCTTGTATGAGAGCGATTTTAAGACAAGACCCTGACATTATTCTTGTCGGGGAGATTCGTGACTTTGAAACTTTAGAAGTTGCTATTTCAGCAGCTTTGACAGGTCACCTTGTGCTAAGTACCGTTCACACCAACTCTGCTGCTGCTACGGTTACACGTTTGATAGAAATGGGTGCGAAAGACTATCTGGTTTCTTCAACATTAACCGGAGTTATTGCTCAAAGACTTGTAAGAAGATTGTGTGATCATTGTAAAGAAGCTTATTTCCCTACAGAAGAAGAAGTTAAGCACATTACAACTATTCCTGAAGAGCAACAACAGTTAATGAAAACGAAATTATATCGCAAAAAAGGTTGTAAAGAGTGCGGTTATTTAGGTTATAAAGGACGTTTGGGTATTTATGAAGTTATGCCGATGACCAGAGAAATAAAAAAATTAATTGCACAGGGTGCTCATGATATTGAGATTGAAGATGCTGCAGTGGCTTCCGGAATGGTAACACTGAAGGTTTCATGTCTAAATCATATATTACAAGGTAATACTACGACAAGTGAATTTGTCAGGGTATTAGGTTATGCCGGAGAGTAGAATTAACGAGAGGTTATATAGATGCCAATATATTCATATGAAGCTTTGAAATCGGGAAAAGAAGTTGTAAAAGGTGAAGTTACAGCTTCAAACTCTAAGGATGCTCGTGACGTAATTCGTAAAATGGGTTTAGTTCCTATTAAAGTTTATGAATTTATTGATAAAAAACAAAAAAAAGGTAAAGATATTTCTTCTTTATCATTGAAAGAAAAGATTGATTTTATTTCAACATTCCAAATATTGTTGCAATCCGGTATTCCGGCTGTTGAATCTTTGATGTTTATGGAGCAAGAGGCTGCAAGACCAAAAATTAGAAGTCTGTCAAAGCTTCTAAAAACCCAAATTATGGCCGGTTCAACTTTTGCTGATACACTTGGCAGATATCCGCAAGTGTTTGGATACATATTTATCGGTTTGGTAAAAGCCGGTGAAGAAGCCGGTGAATTAGAGAAGACTTTAGGTCGTATTAATGATTTGTTGACAAAACAAGAAAATACAAAATCTAAAGTAATCGGTACATTGATGTATCCGATGTTCGTAATTATTTTGGCATTTTTGATTGTTATAGTAATGTTGGTATTCGTATTTCCGGCATTTAAGGATATGTTTGCTCAACAGGAAAAGGCTTTACCTCCGATTACTGCAGCAATGATTAATGCGGGTGATTATTTAAAGGAATTTTGGTACACAATTCCTTTGTTCATATTTGCATTCGTAGTATTTACTATGATTCTTTTCAAATGGCAACCTGCGAGAAATATTCTTGATAAAATTGTTTTGAAAATACCTTTACTGAACAATTTGATAATGTATTCAAATTATTCTAACTTTTTGTCGGTTATGAGTGTTTCTTATGATGCAGGTATTCCTATTATTGACTGTTTACACTTGGCAATTATTACTTTAACAAACTCAGTTTTGAAATCAAAAGTAAGCGGGGCAGTTGTAAAAGTTCAACAAGGTATGCAAGTTTCGCAGGCTTTAAAGGCAACTAAAGTAATGCCTAGAATGCTATTGTTTATGATTTCTACAGGTGAACAGTCAGGTCGCTTAGGTGAAATGTTAGAAAAAGGTGTAAATTATTTAGACAAAATTTTAGACGGTATTATTGACACTATGACTAAAATGATTGAACCGGTAATGCTTATTGTAATCGGTGGTATAGTGCTTATAATGGCATTAGCTTTATACTTGCCATTGTTCCAATCATACATGTCATAAGGAAGAAATGAGGCATAATGGAAAATAAAGAAATTTTGGAATTAACAACTTCTGCTTGGCGAGAAAAAGTTTATATTGAAACCACTGAGCATATTATTTCAGGTTATATCTTTATGCCAAAAATCGGAAAGAGAAATCGTTTGTTGTCTGAAGTACTTAATACCGGTAAGAATTTTATTGCGGTTAAAAATTGTTCGTTGGAATATAAATTACTCCCTAATAAAAATGTTGAATACCATGATTTTATGCAAGTAAATGTAGCGACGATTTTAATTATGAGACCGCTTTATGAAGACTAAAACTTATGTGATAACCGGAGCAACTTCCGGAATCGGCAGAGCTTTAACCGAGATTTTAGCGAAAGAGCATATTGTATTTGCCGGTTATAGAAATGAACAAAAAGCTGAAGAATTAAAAATGATTTCTTCTAATATTTTTCCTTTTTATATTGATTATGCTAAGCCGGAAACAATTAATTCCGCTATAGAGTATATAAAATCAAAAGCTTCTAAAATTGATACATTAGTCAATATTGCAGGTTGTGTTGTGGCAGGGCCGATTGAAAGAATTCCTGTTCAAGAAATAAAAAGACAATTTGACGTAAATGTTTTTGGTCATTTGCAAATAACACAAGGTCTTGTAAATGAGTTAGAGAACGGAAAAATTATTAATATAAGCTCTATGGCGAGTTATGGAATATTTCCGTATATTTCTCCTTATTGTGCATCAAAAAGATGTTTGGACATGTTTTTTAATTCATTTCTTATTGAAAATAAAAAGAATATTAAAGTTATTTCAGTAAAACCGGGAGTAATTTCTACTCCGCTATGGTGTAAATCAATTGCAGAAAATTCTGAACAGTTAAATGAATGTTTAGGTTATGAAAAAGAAATGCAGTTTATGATGAAAAATGCACAAAAGAATGAAAAAGACGGCTTGAATGTTGAGGAAGTTACAAAAACGATTTTGAAAATTGATTCGATGAAAAACCCGAAACTTTCATATACAATCGGTAAAGATGCATTATTTGCACATTATTTTTCAAAATTACCTCAAAAAATAATTAATTCACTGGTTAAATTCGGATTAAAAGCAAGAATGAAATAAGTTCTTGGTGTATAATTAATTTATGAAATATGCTTTAGTTTTGGTAAATATAAAAGGTTTAGGGGTAAAAACATTTAGTTATTCTATTCCTGATGAAATGCAAAGTATTATTCAAATCGGTCAAGCCGTGTTAGTACCTTTTGGAAGACAAGGTTTGATAAACGCTTTTATTGTTGGGTTTTCAGATTATGTTCCGGAAGGAATCAGAGTTAAAAAAATAAATAGAATTTTGGATGAAACCCCATTATTTTCAATAAAATATTTAAAACTTTTAGAATGGGTTGCTAATTATTATTGTACTGATTTTGTAACAGTTTTAAATGCAGCAATTCCAATGAAATTGATTGAAAAAAATTCAAAGACTGAGCAATCAGTAGAGTTGCTTAATGATAATTTTGAAGGTTTATCAAAACGTCAAAAAGAAATTTTAGAACTTTTAAAAATCAAAGGCAAAACTTCGTTAATAGAGTTTGAAGAAGAAGCAAAAACAACCAGAGCAACAATGAAAAAGCTTGAGGAAAAAGGCTTTGTAAAATTTAACCTTGAATATGTGTACAGGAATCCTTTAACTATATTTAAAGATGTTCCGGTCGAACCGTTATTTGAATTGTCAGAAGATCAACAACAAGTCTATGAAGGAATATCTGCAAAAATGCGTTCGCAGAACCCTATTTTGTTACACGGTGTAACCGCATCCGGAAAAACTGAAGTTTATTTCAAGCTGATTAAAGATGTTATTGATAGTGGAAAAAATGTTTTATTTTTAGCTCCTGAGATAGCTTTAGCCTCTCAACTAACAAAAAGGTTGGCAAAAAAATTCGGAATAAAAGATGTTGCGATTTGGCATAGCAGTATTTCTGACGGTGAAAAATACGACGTATGGCAACGTCTGTATAATAATGAAATAAAAATCCTTGCGGGTGCTCGTTCTGCAGTATTTGCACCGTTACAAAATATTGGCTTAATAATAATAGATGAGGAGCACGAAGGTGCGTATAAGCAAACAAATCCTGCGCCAAGATATGATGCCCGAATTGTTGCAAGAAGATTAGCGCAGTTTCACCAAGCTCCGCTTCTGTTGGGTTCGGCTACTCCTGATATTTCAACATATTATTTTGCTCAAAATAATAATAACTTATTTCAGATGCTCAAGAGATTTAATAATGCTCCGTTGGCAAAACCTGAAGTTATTAATATGCAAGAGTATGGAAAAGCTGCATATAGAGGGATTATTTCAAAACCTTTGCAAACAGAAATAAAAGAGTCGGTGGAGAATGGAAAACAAGTTATTTTATTAATGAATAGAAGGGGGTTCTCTACATATACACAATGTAAAGCCTGTGGTACTGTTGTAGAATGTCCGGATTGTTCGATTCCGATGGTATGGCATTCTGACGGTAAAAAGCTCAAGTGTCATTACTGCAGTAAAGAAATGAGTTTTCCTGACTATTGCCCGCAATGCGGAAGCGATGCTCTTTCTAATTCCGGTAGCGGAACTCAAAAGATAGAAATTTTGGTAAAAGAATTATTCCCTGATTACAGAGTTGAACGTATTGATAGTGATATTTTAACCAAAAAAAATGCACATATTGAATTGTTGGGAAAATTTCAAAAAGGTGAAATCGATATTTTAGTCGGTACGCAAATGATAGCAAAGGGGTTAGATAACCCAAATGTAACTTTGGTTGGGGTTATAAGTGCTGATACAGGGTTTTCAGTGCCTGATTTCAGGGCTTCTGAACGAGGTTTTCAACTTTTAACACAGGTTGCCGGAAGAGCCGGCAGAGGTGAATACAAAGGAAAAGTTATTTTTCAGACATATAATCCAGACTATTATGCATTCCAAACCGCAAAATCTCAGAATTTTGAAAAGTTTTTTGAAACAGAAATTAAAGCGAGAGAAGAATTTGATTATCCGCCATTTAGTCAAATTGTAAGGTTGATTTTATCCTCGATGAATAACTTCAGAGCCGAAAAATCCGCAATGGAAATAGCTTTAAGATTGAACACAATGACTGAAAAATTCGGATTTGGTGAATATTTGGAAACTCTAGGCCCTACACCTTGTATTATTTCTAAAATTAATGGATATTATAGATATCAAATTTTAATTAAAAATAAATTATCCCAAAAGGGACATGATTTTATTGCAAAATTTATAGACAAAATAACAATGCCTAAGGATATAAAGTTGGCAATTGACGTTGACCCGCTGGATATTTTGTAATTGTAAACAAATGTAACAAATCACTTTGCAAATAGGCAATTTTTTATTAAGTATATACTTTATATATACATAGAGAGATTAATTAATAAGAAAGAGAGTGAAGTGATGACAAGAACAGAAATAGCTGTGGTGAATGAGTTTGCAAAAAATGAATATGTAACAGGAGTAGAGACTCCAAGAGCAGACAGACTGGCTCGGTTAAAATATGAGATATTTGCAGACAGGGGTGCAGTATGGAGTAAGCAGAGCTTGTTATTATTTTCCAGAGACATTCATTAAAAATAAAAAAATTCTGGCATTGAAAAAAGTTTTGTGCTAGAATTTTTTTTGAAGTAGAGCAGATGTTAGAGTTTGCTCAAGTAATTTAATAAGATTGAAAATTAAATAAATGGGTGCGTGGCGCAGTTGGTAGCGCAGTTGACTCTTAATCAATTGGTCCCGGGTTCGAGTCCCGGCACACCCAAATAAAGAAGAGGATTGAATTTCAACCCTCTTTTTTATTGCGTAAAATTTGCTTAAAAATACCCTAAAGGTACAAATAAAGGTACACTTATTTTTAAAAATGTTCTTTAGATTCTACTCCGACTTCTTCGTGATTGATATAAATTTTAACTTCTGGCATTTCGTTTGAGTTCATATCAATAGATTTTCTTTTAGGGTAAATATAAGGTAATAAATCGAGGTTTATTTTGACTTGCATAACCCTCACCAAGAACACTAACGCCTTGTAAACTCGGCTAGTGTTCTGTCCTCTCCCGTTGGAGAGGGGTATTAATTCAAGAGGAGTCTCTTTATGCCCAAATATCAAAAAAGATCTAGTAAATAGGTCGGGTTTTAACCCGACAAAATACAATAAATTAAAAGAGGTCAATAAGTTTGATCTCTTTTTATTTACGCCTGCCGCGATTGTCTTGGATTTGCTTCACGCTCAGAAAGTTTAAAGCTACTACGCTTCGCGTTTAACGGCAATTCCGCATTTTGCTTCTTGGGTTTTACCCAATCGCAAAACTGCTCCAGCCTCAGCTCACTCGCGCTCGAACACGTAAGGACTCCGTCCTTGGCTAGTTCTTTTCGCTAACATACAAAATTTAAAAGGGTAAGAACTTTTGTTCTTACCCTTTTAAATTTACGCCTGCCGCGATTCGAACGCGGGACCCTCTGCTTAGAAGGCAGATGCTCTATCCAGCTGAGCTACAGACGCTCATGTTTCGAAGTTATTCACCTCTCCTAATTAAAATATCACATCAATATTTTTTTGCAAGAGTTCTTATTTAAGAAAATATTCAACCCATCGGATTAAATCGGATATTTCATAAGGTTTTGGTAAATATAAATCAGCTCCGGAGTTTAGTACTCCAGTTTTGTCATGAATGTTTGAGGTGACAATAATTTTTGTATTTGTAAAGTTTTGGATTTTTTTCATTTCTTCTATGTATCTGAGTTCACAAAGTTCTTCGCCGCTATCAATTATTAAAATTGCAGGTTGGGTTGATGAGTTAAAGTTTAACTCTTCTTGGATATCATAACCCTGAAGTTCCAATGCCGTTCTGATTAAATATCTTAACGACTCATCTTTTTCTTTTATATAAATTGTTTTATTAAAAGATTCTTCGATAACAGAGTCCGGAGCGGTTAATTTTGCTCGTTCAATTGCATAATTCGAGCCGTTTGGGATTTTTGCCATTTTTTTAACTTCAACTAATCGCTCAATCAACAAATTTACATTCGGAAAATGGTTAAAACCTTCTAAAACCCCACCTATGCTTAATGAGACAAAATTCGCTCTCATTCCAGCATAGCGTTCTCCTTTTAGTAGCATATAGCCTCGTTGCGTATCTGTTTCAGAATAAAATTTAGGGGCTACCGTATCAAATGCAAATGCCAAAAATGACGCAAGATTCTCGGTGCTGTATTTGTTTGTAATTATTATAAAATGCGAGTCATCATATTTTCCGATAAAATCAGATTCGCTAAGTGCAGATTTTGCAATTGCCGTGAATGTTTGTAATATTTTGTCTGCGGCAAGTTCTGTATATACTGTTTTGTAGGTTTCAAGGTTTTCGATGCCAATTATTAAAACCGCAAGGTTGTCAGACTGCAAGACTCGTTTCAAAGCTTTTTTTACAATTTTTTGATTCGGTAAAAGGGTTTGCATATCCAAATTAAGCTCAATATCTCTTCTAATATGAGCGTGTATTCTGGTTTTAAACTCCTCTATATTAGCCGGTTCGCTTATAAAATCGTCAGCTCCGTGCTCTAAAACTTTTATTCGGTCTTCGGCTTCTGCAGACTTTGACAGAGCAACTATTATCGGTCGGGTGTTATATGTTAAAGCTCGAATTTTTTGGCAAAAATCCGGAAGCTTTTCTTCTATGCTGTCAGATACGATTATCATATCAGGATCTAATGTTTGGATAGAAATAATTGCATCTTTGAGAGTTCTTGAGATTACAACATCGACATTTTTTTCTTCTAAACTCTTTTTGTATTTTGTGGAAAGTTCTTTTCTTTGGTCAATAATCAAGATTGTTGTGAGCATTTTAAAGCCTCCTCTTGATTAAAAAACGGAAATTCTAAGCTAAATTCCGAGCCTGCGTTCGGACTGCTTTTGACCGAGATTTCTCCGCCCATCAATTCTACCAGATTTTTTGTGATATATAGTCCAAGCCCGTTTCCTTGGGTTGTACTTGTCAAATGGTTTTCTAGACGAATAAATTTATCAAAAATTTTCTTAGAATCTTCTTCGCTCATCCCTATTCCTTGGTCGACGACTTGTATTAATATTTTTTCCGAAGAAGAAAAAGATGTTGAAACCTTGATTTCTTTATCCGGCTTTGAATATTTACAAGCGTTGTCTATAAGATTTGTCATAACTTGTTGAAATTTGTCTTCATCAAGTTTTGCGGGCGGTAAATGTTTATTGAAATGAGTAGTAATTTTATGGCTTGAATACTTTTGTTTTATCATTTGAATAACTTTATCTATTGCCGTATTGACATTTACTTCTCTGATTAAAGGTTTATCCGCATTGATTTTTGAAACAGTGAGGATGTTTTCTACAAGATTTATTAACCTGTTTGACTGTTCTTCAATTATTTTGACAAACTTTTTTTTGCTCTCTTCATCAAGCTTTTCCCAAGAATTTAAAAGAGTTTGTGAAAACCCTCTGATGCTTGTCAGAGGGGTTCTTAATTCGTGTGAAACTGTTGATATAAATTCGTTTTGAATATCGTTCATTTTTTTCTGTAAACTATTCTTCTTCCATAAATAATTGTTTAGCTTCTTGGATAGCTTCTTCTAGAATATCAAGTTGCTCAGGTGCAAATGTAACACCTTTTTTTGTAGGTAACCAAGTTGCACCGTCATCGGTTGTATAAAAGATTCTTAAATTGAAATAGCTTTTGCCTTTATATTCAGATACTGAAATTTGTAATTGTTCTGTATCAGTTCTTTGAATTGTTTCTAGTAATTTTGATGCCATGTTATTCTCCTTTTGTATTTTTAATCTTTAAATTTATATCCGTTATGTACCAATTCTATTGTTGCTTCTCCTTCCGGAATAAGTTTTCCGTTGTCAAGAAGTCTAAATTCAAAAATATCTACACCTTCAATATTTGGCCCTCTTTCAAGAGTGTTTGTGTCAATGTAATAAATAGGGCCATCAGTTGTAACGAGGCTGCCGTCATTTGCCAAATAAGATCTCTTTACTGCACCGGTGCCATTAGGTATGCGCGCAAAGAGTGAAGCCGGAATGTTTTTGAAATTGTGTCTGATAAGTTTGGCGTTGGTAGGTGTATTTGTTCCCAAGCCAATTCCGATAGGGAATTCTGTCCCATCAGCATATTTAGGGTTTGTAATAGCATTTGCTAATATCAGATTTGGGCTTAAATCAAAATGTTGTATCGCCAAATCTGCGAAATATCCTGTTGTTATCCTCTCTTCGGCAACGTCAGCATCGACCCCGGGGTCTAAATCCCGTCTTTGTATAACGCTAAGAGTATTTGCCATACTTCCGTCAGTGTAGTTATCATTTGCATTTTGTATGATATTTTGGCAGCCTAACTCTATTTGTTCAACTGCTCGTGCTAATATAATTCCGGTTTGGTTTCTGTTCAGGTTTTTTACGACTTGAGGTATTGTTATAGCTGCGATAACGCCGATTAGAGCCATAGCTATAAGTGTTTCTGTCAGTGTAAAAGCCGGTTTTATTTGTCTCATAAAATATCCTCCGAATATATTTATGAAAAAATTATAACATGTTTTTTTTATTTATTACATCTTGTAAATCAGATATAGTTTTTTCTTCATGAAACTTAATAAATTTGTCTATTGAATATATTTAGGTTAATATGAAGATATGGAAACGGGGAAGATTGTTGTAGTAGATGATGAGAAGGTCGTTACCTCAGCTTTTAAAATGTTATTAAAAGTTGAGGGATTTAGTGATGCTCATTTTTTTAATAATCCGAAAGAAGCCTTGGAGTTTTTGAAACTCAATAAGCCGGATTTGGTTATTTCAGATTTTTTGATGCCAGAAATGAACGGGCTGGAGTTTTTAACCGAGGTAAAAAGTTTGTATCCGGAAGTGAGTAAAATTTTATTGACCGGTTATGCTGATAAAGAGAATGCAATCAGAGCAATTAATGAAATAGGCTTATATCGTTATATTGAAAAACCTTGGAATAACGATGATTTGGTAATGAATATAAAAAACGGTATTGAGCGAAGCTATCTTTTATCTCAATTAAGGCAGAAGATTTCAGAGCTGGAAGTTGCTAAAAAAGAGCTTGAGAATTATTCCCGCAATCTTGAAGTTTTAGTAGAAGAGAGGACTGCGGATTTGAAACAAACTCATGCGAAATTGCAAGGGGTAGTTTCTTATTGTGCAGACGGAATTGTCTTATTAAACCAAGACGGAGTAATTGAACAAGTTAACCCTGCTTGTGAAAACCTTATAGGGTTGGTGAATAATAAAATTGTCGGAAAAGGCATTGACGAATTTTTATTTAGCAAAAAGACTTTTATATCAAAAGAATTACATCGAGTTGAAGAATCTGAGTTGATGTTAAGAGATTTTTATGTAAAAAACCCTTTAAGTAACAGTATAACACCTGTGGAAATAAGTTTTGCAAGAATCAATCCTGAAGATACTTTTAAAATGTTTGTAGGGGTTATACGTAATGTGACTGAACAAAAGAAAGCTGACAGATTACGGGATGATTTTATTGCGACATTAACCCATGATTTAAGGACTCCGTTGTTGGCAGCAATTCAGACATTGAAATTTTTCTTGGATGGTGCAGTCGGGGAGTTGGAAGACAATCAAAAGCTTTTATTAGCAACGATGCAGAAGAGCAATGAAGATTTATTGGGGCTTGTTAATGCGCTTTTAGAAGTGTATAAATATGATGCTGAAAAACTGGTTTTAAACAAAACAAGCTTTGAGATATATGATTTAGCAAAACTTGTGTATGATGAATTAAAACCGTTGGCAGATAATAAAAATATTGATTTTTGTATTAACTGTGCAGATAAAAAACTACGTATAAATGCTGATAAAAGTGAGTTAAGACGTGTAATATGCAATTTATGCGGTAATGCAATAAATTATACTCCGGAGTCCGGTAAGGTTTGTATAACCATAAAATCCGAATCAGAAGATTTGATTTTTTCTGTTTCAGACACCGGATGCGGGATTCCTCAAGATGATATTCCGAATATGTTTCAACGATTTTCTCAAGGTACAAGTATGAAGCGTTCTGCAGGTACCGGCTTGGGATTGTATTTGTCAAGGCAAATCGTTGAATCTCATGGTGGCAAAATTTGGTTGGAGAGTGTTGTGAATAAAGGAAGTGAATTTTCTTTTATTTTAACAAATAGTATTGAGAATAAAGATTTGACAGAGGCTGTATTATGATAAATGTACTTTTGGTAGAAGATCACGAACTTTATAGAATGGGGTTGTCAATGCTTTTAGGCAAAGCAGAAGGTATAAATCTTGTTGCAGAGGCTAGTGATGGTCTTGATGGCGTTAAAAAAGCTCGTGAATTTTCACCAAATGTCATATTAATGGACATCGGTCTTCCTAATATGGACGGAATTGAGGCGACTCAAAGGATAAAAGATTTTTTACCTCAAACAAAAATCTTGATTTTCACTTCCAGAGACAGTGAACATGATATCTTTGAATCATTTAAAGCCGGTGCTGACGGTTATATAATGAAAGGGGCTTCTCCGGAGCAAACCGTTGCTGCTATTAAAGCTGTAAATGAAGGTGTTGGTTGGATAGACCCTGCAATAGCGCAAGTTGTTTTTTCAAATCTGCAACGTCCGAGTGCAAATAACTATTTAGTTACAGGTTCTTCAAAAGAAAAAAATACATATGGTTTGACAGAAAGAGAGCTGGATGTATTATCTTTGATGGTTGAAGGTCTTTCTAATCCTCAAATCGCAGATAAATTGGTAATAACAAGAGCTACTGCAAAAGCTCATGTGCACAGTATTTTACAAAAACTTTGTGCAACAACCAGAACACAAGCAACCGTAACTGCAATGAAAGAAGGTTTAGTTTAATGTTTGAAACTTTAGCCGGCATGTATATGGCTACAAAAGTCCATTTTTCACAAATGAAATATCCTTTTATGAAACGAAGGGATAGGGTTGTGGCTGAAAAGATTTATCAAAATGAAGTCAATAAAGTTGAAGAATCTGAGAAGTATGAAAAAAGTAAACTTCCGGAATCAGGTTATATGACGGTTGAAGAGTATGAGTCAAAATCTCGGGCTAAATCAAGAAAAGAAATGGCGGAGCAGATTGAAGGGGCCCAAAAACCTAAGGATACAAATATGGTTTATGTTCCGCAAAGAACTTTTAAACTTGTAAAATATAATGACCCAGTGGGAAGTCCGGAGTTAAATTTGCCGAGAAAATTGAATTTTGACAGACAAATAAATGCTCAGGGGATTATTTCCGGTGATAAAACTATGTTGGTTTATCCGGCAGTTTATTATTATGCACAAACAGATTGTACGTCGTGTGATTTGTTTTTAATAAAATTAGATCCGACTTTAAATGATGTTGATAAAGTTAAACGAGCTAATATTGTTGAAAAACAAGATGAACCGTTAATTTCTACTTCAAAAGATATTGAAACTAAGTTTGTTTTCAGAACGCTTACTCCGATAGATTTTTCCGTTGATAATAAGAAGCTTGTTGTCAAAGAAAAAATCGGTTACAGGCATGATGGTATCTGGAAAACAGATTTGTGGGTTTATGATTTTGAAACAAAAGAATCCAGAAAATTACCTCAAGTGAGAGATGCAATAATTGATTATTGGGCGCAAACCGGCGGTGTGGATTTTGATGAAAACCGTTGGGATATCTATCCGATGGGGTTTGATGCTAATGATGATAATCGGATAATATTGTGCGCTTATGCTTATACTGGTGAAGTTCCGAAATTTTTGGGAACGTGGAGTATTGATGTGTATGGGGAATCTTCTAAACTTGAGGATTTAGAAGGTAATAGTATTCCTGTTTCCGTTGTCGGATACAGATTGGCTGAAGATTCCGTGAGAGAGCCTTCTGAAGTCGAATTTGAGGCTAAGCTGGCTGAGAAAAAAGAAAAAGAAGAACAAGAAGAAAAAGAAGATCTTGAAAAGTTTGATAAAAAAATAAAAAAATTAGAATATCAACGCAAAATCCATCAAATGGATATGGAAACATAT
>JAFQNY010000017.1 GCA_017395765.1 bacterium | reverse complement strand
TGCCAAGGACTCCGTTCAAAACGATTAAGTATCGTTTTGAATGGAGGTAGTCGAGTCCGATTGAAAATCGGGGAGACGCATCCTAAAGAATAAATTCCGAGTTGATAAATGTTGTTTCGCTAGAAACAAAAAATTTGCCAAGGACTCCGTTCAAAACGATTAAGTATCGTTTTGAATGGAGGTAGTCGAGTCCGATTGAAAATCGGGGAGACGCATCCTAAAGAATAAATTCCGAGTTGATAAATGTTGTTTCGTTAGAAACAAAAAAAAATTTGCCGCAACTCGGAATTGAACCAAGGACACAGGGATTTTCAGTCCCTTGCTCTACCAACTGAGCTATTGCGGCAAATTTCTTTTAAATTTTCAATATAATCTTATTGTACGTGCTAAAAAATTTTTGGCAAGAACTTTTTCTAATTAGAAGATGGGGCAAGCCAAGCTGTGACATTGCGACCTTCTACCATAGGTTTCTTTTCAACTACCAACGGGTCATTTGCCAAGTCCGCAATAAATCTTTCCGCCAATTCAACAGCCAAATGAGAGTGTTGCATCTCACGTCCTCTTAGCATAACAACAATCTTAACTTTGTTACCTTGAGAAATAAATTTACGTATATTTTTCAATCTGACTTCATAGTCATGGGTATCAATTTTATAACGAACTTTTACTTCTTTAATATCAACAACGTGTTGTTTCTTTTTAGCTTCTTTAGCCTTCTTTTCAAGTTCGTATTTATATTTACCATAGTTCAAAATCTTAGCTACCGGCGGAGCTTGGTTAGGGCTAATGACAACTAAGTCTAAATCTGCTTCTTCGGCCATTCTTAAAGCTTGTGATGTTGGTACAATACCATGATTGGTTCCATTTTCGTCTATTAATCGTACTTCTTTTGCTCTAATTTTCTCGTTAATTAGCGGTTTATCTTTCCCTGCGCCTCTGTTTGCGCCTCTATCTTCGTTAGCTATGATTTTGTCTCCTATTTTTGTTCTACATGATTAATAATATCACGACTTTACCATTTTTCAAGAGGTAAAACATAATATTTAAGCACAAATAAGAGAGGTGCTCACGAATTATGAACACCTCTAATCTCTTATAAACTTTGAACCAATTCTTTAACTTTTCGTCTTTGAATTTTTCTTGTTGCTGTTCTCGGAAGGCCAATATCAGTAATTGTTATATTAATAGGACGCTTATAAGGGGCGAGTTGCTTAGATAAACGCCTAACTTCGTCTTTTATAACTTTTTCTAACTCAGCGCCTGAGAACTCAGCTTTGACCTGTTCGGAAGGGACAATAACAAGAGCAATGTCTTCGGTTCCGTCTTTAGCACCGCCTTCACGCTCCATACCGAACACACAAAGTTCTGCAAACTTATCACTTTTTTCCAAAACTGCTTCAACTTCTTCCGGAAAAACTTTTTTACCACCGGATAAAACAATCATATTTTTAATTCTGCCTGTGATATAGATATTACGACCTTCCAATCTGGCTTTATCACCAGTATGGAACCATCCGTCTTTATCAATAGCTTCCGCAGTCAATTCTGGTTGGTTATGATAACCTTTCATAATAGAAGGTCCTCTTAGCAATAATTCTCCTGTTTCAGGGTCAATTTTACCTTCAAACCCCGGTAATAACTCCCCAACAGAACGTAAATCGCGATTCCATTTTGAATTAAATGATGCAACAGGACTGGTTTCTGTCAAACCATAGCCTTCATATACTTCAATACCGATTCTACGGAAAAACTTTGCTGTTTCAAAATCATACGGCGCACCGCCTGACATAAACGAACGGAAATGACCGCCAAAACAATTATGCAAACGTCTGAAAAGAATTTTCTTCACCCATCTGAACGGCAAGAATTTTGCAACATAATGGAAGTTAAACTTGAATAATGTTTGATAAAATTTCGGCGCATTTCTCATTTCTGCCTCAAGAGTTGTTTTCATCAATCTTAAAAACGCAGGAACAGAAATCATGAAATTAATTTTTCTGTCTTTTATCATATTCAAACAGTCTTTTGGTTTAAGACTCTGGGTGTAATAAACCGAAAATCCCATATTCAAGAAAGTTGCAAACCCAACTGTCATTTCAAATAAGTGATTCATAGGCAAAATTGATAAAATTCTTGTATCTTTTTTCGGGAAAATAGGCGACATAACTATTTTTAAGTCTTTAAGTTGAGCCAAAATATTTCCGAATGTTGTTTCAACACCTTTAGGATTTCCGGTAGTACCGGAGGTATAAATAATGAACATCCTTGAATTTCTCGAACGATGTCTCCATTTACAATTGTAATTATGCGGAATTGTATATAAACTCTGCAAGCCGTTAGATACAGGTTGCTCGTCCATTACAATAATATGTTTTAAAGAAGGAACAGCTTTTTGCAATTCTAAAGCTTTGTCAATATAGTTTTGAGAAACCAACATAACAGACGGTTGACAATCCGTAAGTATTGAAGTCAATTCATAGATAGTCAATTTAATATCCAAAGGAACGGTAATCATGCCGGAGATTACAGAACCCAATACGCAAACTCCGAATTCAGGTTTTGATTCTGATAAGATAGCCATTTTTTCTTCTTTTTGAATCCCTAAATCATTGATTAAATATGATGCCAATCTTCTTGCCATCAAGCCTAATCCATCATAAGTCAACTCTTTCCAACCGATATTGGTTTTCATCCCCAATGCGGTTTTACGAGCATATATATTTGTTTTATCTTCTAACAATGAAAGTACGTTTGTATCACGATTTTTCATACTTCCTCCTTATTTAACCTCTTAAAGTTCGAGTACTAAACCCTCTTCGAAAAAACATTATAACAAAAAAAAGGACATACGTCCTTCTTTTTTATAAAAATGTTACAATTTCTACTCGTGAAGTACGATATTGCCCGACTTCAAGGTTTCTTTTACGTTAATAACCCTTTGATTCGAGCTTCCGACCCAATGGAGATTGTTATCCAATAATTCTTCAACAAATTTGCCTTCTAAAACAACATCAATATCAGCAATTTCAGGAATATCTCTTATTTCTTCCCATAAAAATCCGGTATATAACCATATTGTTTTTTGAGGCAACTCTGTACGAATTTTCTTTATTAATCTAAAAACTTCTTCTCTGTTAAACGGATGTAAAGGATCTCCGCCGGAGAATGTTATTCCGTCAATATGAGATTTTGCTAACGCTTCAAACAGCTCAGCTTCTGCATTTTCATCAAACGGCAAACCGCCTGTTACATCCCAAGTAATCGGATTTTGACAATTATGACAATGATGCGTGCAACCTGCAACCCATAATACTACTCGTAATCCGTCACCATTTAACATATCATCTTTTGTTATATTATGATAATTCATTTTTCTCTCCTACCCTATAAAGATTATTCTAACTCTAATAAAATTTTTATACAAAGATGTTTATTTTTGTTAAGCTTTTGGCGTAAAGATTTTTTTAAAAAATTCATCAGACATTTCTTCTAAATAATCAAGTAATAAGCAATTATTTTTTACAATTTGTTGAACAGCCGGA
>JAFQNY010000191.1 GCA_017395765.1 bacterium | reverse complement strand
TATCACTCCGGTTTCACAACCAGCATTCTGTGGCAGACATCCTAAACGTGTTTTGACACGTGAGGAGGTTATAAGATTTGTAGAAGAAGGCAAGACAATTCAAGGAATTGCCGAGGATTGTGGAATGAGTTTTAGCTGGGTGACTGAATGGTTAAAAAAATTGGATATTTCTATTAATGAATTAAGAAAAAATATCGTTACAAATAAAATTGATAAAATGATTTCTAAACCTGTTAAGGCAAAGGATGTAATGAAAGAATTAGGAATTTCTCAAAAAACATTTGACAGGCGTATAACAGGGCGGTTTTGTGAAATTCAAAAAGCTGTAAAATATAAAGAATTGGAAGACTTGGTTGCGCAAGGGTTTTCAAATAAGGAAATCGGTGAAAAACTGAATAAAACTCCTGAGGCTATTCGAGCTATGAGAAGTCGATTGCTAATGGGGCTTAGCAGCAAGCAAGGTAAAGAAAATTTGGAAAGAGTTCGAGAACAATATCTTTTGGGATTGTCTGCAAAAGAGATTTCTGAAGTTTTGGATTTACATGTTTCTAACGTTTATAAGTATATAAACAAGATTAAACTGGGTTTGTAATTCGAGAAATAATATTTGCAGAAGATATAATGATAAAATTACGGAGCAGGATTAGCTAAACGTATCAAAAGTTCTCTTAATATTTTCTTCAATCATATTTCTTTCAGCTTCGAGCATTTCGGAGATAGCTTTGTCTTCGGTTTCTAGTTTTTGCATTTGGACGTCGATTTTGTCTTCTTTTTTTGAGATTTTAGCTTTTTCTCTTTCGTATTCGGCAGTAATTCTGTTAATTTCGTTGGAGTCAGTGACTTGGAAAATATTTTGACAGGTAGTGGGGCAAGACTCGTCGTAAGTCCAAGCACCGCCTTCTTTTTCGGCTTTTGTGATGTTGTAGATACCGATTTGTAGTATGTTGTTGAGGTATTCGGGGTCGTTAATACTTTCGTTGTGAGTCCACCCTTTTTTAGCGATGGCGTTGAAGATAGCATCGTAGAATTCTATTTTCTTTTTGTCTTCAGCGTCGAGGGGTTCGGTGAAGGAAGAGTTGGTGTTGCCGAGTTGTTCGTTTAATGCATCGAGTTTTTTTTGCCATTTATCGTGTGCATCAACGGAGGCTTTTGTAGGCATTTTTTGGTTTTGGAGGTTAACGAGATTTTGCCCTGCGCTAGTTGTAACTTGAGCGTTGTCCCCTTCGAATAAATATGTTAAGAAAACAGACGCCATGTTTGTTAGAGAAACTGCGTAAGCGTGGTTAGAGTCATCAAACATATTAGATGCTCTGTCGTGTTGATGACATATAGTGTTGTATTTGGGCGCATTTTCACCAGCGTATTCTCTGTGGTCGTTTTTCATCGCTTCGTTGTATGCAAACTCGTCGGTAAATAGAGAGAGGGTTTTGTTGTATGCGTTAGAGAATGCGGTATCTGATATACCGTCGAAGCTACCGGTTGCACCTTTAACGAGGTTAGAAAATTCAGAGAGGATTTGCTTAAACTTGGAGATAGCCCCACTTTCAGAACCGTCATAGGTTAGGTAAGAAACAAAGTTATCCCCGTTGGATATAGATTTAACGATTTCCCCCCAAGAAGTGCTAGCGGTAACGTCTTCAGCATCACCGGCTTTACCTGTTTTGACCGTAACAGCGTTTTTAGAAACTTTGCCGAGCTTAGATAGAGCAGCATCAGCGGTTTCGTAGACAAGTTGCGGTTCGTTTTTTTTGTGTTGAGCTATTTGAGCTTCGATGTCAGAGAGCGCAGAAGCTTGAGATGAAGTTGCGGCAAAAGCAGAGGCGTCAACGCCAAGGATTTCGGAAAGAATTTGTGCACGGTACCCATCATAATTACCACCTGCGGCACCGGCGGGAGAGATTAATTTAGCATATTTAAGATAACTGTTATCAACGACGACGCGGTCAGATAGATCTGTAATCATATAAGGTTGATAGCCGTTGAGTTGAGAAGGCTGCATGAGAGTAGAGTAAGACAAATCATACATAGTAGCGCCAGCATCGTTAGACCATTTTAGGAGTTTAGAATTAAGCGCTTCGTTGTAGTTGAGCGCGATTTTATCGGATTCGTTAGCGAGCGCGATTTTTTCAGCGGAAAGCATATTAAGGTCTAACCGAATGTCGTTTCGACGTTTGGTCATCGTGAGTAAAAATGCTTGAGTTGCTGCCATACCCATTTCGATATTTTCCCTTATTGTTCTTTCCTACTAGAGTTATCGGCACTTTTTGCCAAAAACTTTAACCAAAAGTGCTGATTTTATAAAAATTGTTACAAAAATTTACAAAAGAGGTTGGGTGTAAGTTTTACAAAATTTCAATATGCTTTTAAACCCTTAAAATAGTGGGTTTGACAATTTCGTATGTTTTTGAGATATTATTTATAGATTATAAAAACAATCGAAAATTTGTCTTTACAATCTCTTTACAATTGGGTAAAAAAAGGCAATTTTATTTTTCCCCAGCTTTTAAATATATATAGTTATTGGTATAATTGATACCGAAGCCAATATGAATAGTTTGTTAGATGTGTGTATGATTAGAAAAATCGGTGTAGAAGAAAGTACAAAATTCCATCCGAAAGCGGATATACAAAAGAATAGACAGGTTTCTCCAAATTTCGAGGGGAAAAAACTTGATGCGGCAATAGCGGGAGCTGTTGTTTGCATGCAGTGTTTGGAAAAAAATCCGATGTTGAATGTTTCTGTGCTTGATTTTG
>JAFQNY010000190.1 GCA_017395765.1 bacterium | reverse complement strand
TCCTTTTACTTCACCATTTTCAACAATATATTCAATCACTTCTCCTTGCTTAATATCCAAATTTTCCTGAAGTTCAATAGTATGTTTCATTTCTATATGATATTTTTTAGTCGCTATTAATAAAGGTTTTTTAGCATCAAATTTTTTTAGCATTAGGTCAAGTGCATACATTAAAAAAAGATAAATTTCCCCACTATTTGCATTTAGTATAAAAACATTATCATGTTTAGAAATCTTTTTATAATATTTATGTTTAGTTATATATTTTTTTAGTGGGAATTTTCTCAACAATAAATTTCTAAAATAATAGCAACGATAATTATCTTGTTCAATTATTCTAAATACTAAAAACTTATAAAAAAAAATTTTATGTTCCATTGTGTACATTAAAGGATTAAACCTTCGATATGCTCGCAACAAACCTTTAAAATAATATTTTTTATATTTAGAATGATATTTGTTTGCTATTTTAATACAAAAAACCCATTTGAAAAATTTAAAAAAACGTGTCCTTTTTATTCGATATGTAGATATTATTTTCATAATAATTTATAAAGATTCCTTTATTTCATAATCTATACTAAAATTCTTATCACGCCCCACATTAATTGCATAAGCTGTTTTTAACCCGCTCGGTTTAATATCATTAACTAAAATTCTTTCACCCATCGGCATATTTGTTAAAAGATAATCATAGCGTATCTTATTACTGGCTAAAAAGTCTTTCAAACTTTCCAGATATTCCTCTTTTCGCGCCGTTAGTAATATTATTTTATCATCCTTTGGCAGCCTGTCAAAAAATTCCGCAACCCCTTCTAATAAAGTATCATGCCCATCAATTAAATAACCATTGTGTTTAACAATAGTTCCGTCAACATCAAATATCCAAGTCTTTGATAAAGTAGATAATTCAAGCAATTATAATACCTCATTTAATTTTACAATTCCGTTATAAAAAGCTCCGCAAATAGAATCATAATCTTCCCAAGCATATGTTGTAAGAGATAGCCAAATTAATGTATGTAGCACTTTTATTTTGTTTTTGTCAATATCTTGGATTAAATCAAAGAAATATTCTTCCATATCAGACCAGTTATTTGGTTTTATGGCAAATTCTACTTCATTTTCTTTTATATCTAACGTGAATTTTTTCAAATTAAATTGATCATATTCTCCTTTTAACGAATAATATAATTTTGCCCAATCATAATCAGTATCACCATACAATTTTGTTTTACCGAAATAACCTCTTGGATCTATTAATACTACTCGCATATTAAAAGTATCAAAAAGAATATTCGAAAAAGTTGAATCACCATGAATTAATCGAAATTCTTTTGGATAATATTTTTTCACACATTCAACAAATTTCTCTTTATTAAAGAAAATATTTTTATAATATTGACCGTTAATTCTTATAAACTCCTCGTTAGCAAAAGGAATTAAATCTTTTACCTTATTAAGCCTGTCAAAAGTTTTATTAATATAAGTTTCTTCAACATCTTGTATATTTACCGGCTGAGACGGTTCAAGATTATGTAAATCATTAATTGCGTCCACAATACGTTTTAAAATTTCTTGCTTCTGACTTTTAGTTAAACAATCGTATTCATAAATATTTTTACCGGTTACTCTCTTCATGGTCAGTGGTTCATACGCAAAAATTTCCGGAATATTATTATAATTAAATTTTGCAACATGCTTATACCAAGCAATTTCGTCTTTTGCAATCTTTTGTCCTTGTTCTGTTATTCCCATTTTTTTCACGATATCATCTGTATATTCAATAGAATTAAACGGTCTGCATCTGTGTTTGTTTTGGTTATTATCAGAATAAGAGAGTAGTGTTCCTATCTCTTTTGTTCCATACAAATTAATTCTTTGAAAATTAATATTCCGATTTTGTAACCAAGGGACAAATGCACCTTCTTGAGGAATACCATCAAGAACTTTTTTATTCTCAAAAATAAATAATCCCGCTACACCATTTTCTTTAGAAGGTTCTTTGACAAATTTATTTTCTACATAAGACCAACGACATTCAAATTCTTTTGATATACCTATATAATTCCCTTTTTGAGAAGGTATTTCAAAAGTTTCTGACAAAATCAAATCACACCATATCAGCATGAAACTTTCATCATCATCAAAAGAGCTTATAGCTTCACCGATTCCGGATGCTGTTCCGGAATGCTCAGCTTTAATTACTTTATACTTATATTCATTGGCAAAAGTTTTAAGATATTTTTCCAATACATCACTTTTGTAATCGGATATGATACTAAATTCTGCATCAGGAAATTTTTCTAAAATATAAAATATTATAGGTAAATTATTAACAGGAACCAAACATTTTGGCTTATTATGAGTCAACCACTCCAGACGAGACCCTTTACCTCCTGCTTGAATAATTATTTTCATAAACCCTCCACTCCGTAATTATAACACAAATAATTGAATTGGAAAATTTTATGATATCCTAATAATAATGAAACTACTATTTGACGCAACAGAAATTTCATACTATCAGGAAAACTCCGGACACAAAGCCGGCGTATTTTACGTTGCATTAAACCTTCTTAAAGAGTTTCAAAAACAGGGAATAGATATCACTTTTCATTGTGATTTCAAACGATATTATTTTTTAAAAAACATAAAAGAATTTTCTCAAATCCCATGTTTAGAAGAACACTCTTTGATAAATAAAATTATCGCTTGGGTATTATTCAAAACAGATAATTTCCCGCTTAGAATAAAATACGGACTAATAATTCTTGCAAGAATTTATGACAAATATTTTTATAAAACAAACACTAAAAACCTAAACCGGTTAAAAGATTTTGATGTTTATTTCTCACCATTTACCCCTCCCTCTAAAGAAATTCTACAATCAAATTTAAAGCGTTTCAGAATGCTGCATGATGTAATTCCAATAATAGAACAAGGGCTGCCCAAGAGTCCTAAAGATTGGTACTATAAAATCTACAGCACAATCAATTCTCAAGATTATTACGTCACAAACTCCGAGTTTACAAAACAAGACGTGTTAAAATATTTCCCGTTTATTAAAGAAAATAATATAAAAACAACTCTTCTGGGTGCAAATACAGAGTTTTATCCGACACAAGAAAAATTAATTGAAGAGGATTATATTTTTTCATTATGTACTTTAGGAAAACGAAAAAATCTTATTTTTGCTATTAAAAACTTTTTTAAGTTTATAGAAAAACATAAAATCGAAAACCTTAAATTAGTCTTAGGCGGAGGTGTTTGGAAAAAATTCGAAAAAGAATTGAATTCTGTTTTGAATCAACACGACAACACTAAGATTATCTTAACAGGATATATTGATGAAAAAGATTTAAAAAAATATTATTCTAATGCTCTGTGCTTCATTTATCCCTCATTGTATGAAGGATTTGGATTACCTGTTTTAGAGGCTATGCAATGCGGGTGCCCAGTAATAACTTCCGATAGAACCTCTTTGCCGGAAGTTATCGGGGATTGCGGTATCATTATAAACCCTGAATCTGACGAAGACATGATTAACGCATACGAAAAAATGTATTTTGATTCGGGTTTCAGAAAAAAATGCTCTGATAAAGGACTCGAAAGAGCTAAAACCTTCAGTTGGCAAAAGTGCGCCTTTGAAATATTAGAATTTATTAAATCCACTTACTAAATGATTTTTTAGTTTAAATCTTAATTTAGAATAATATCTAAAAGAGGATTTATATGATTGTTAGAATTTTATTTTTATTAATGTCACTAATTGTTTTAGTGAATTTGTGTATTATTACTCTTTGCTACATTACAGGAACAAATTTGTATCAAAAATACGGGAAACAAATGTTAATAGTTTTCGGCGTTTTTGTTTTTGTAGTAGCAGCTTTATACGTTGTATTAGCACTCTTAGGTTTAAGTTAAGAAAGGAAAAATATGGACAAAAAATTCTTTGGAATACCTCTGGTGGTATTAGGATTATTGGTTTGCTTTATTGTAATGTGCAACCCTTTTGTAATGGTTGGCCCAGGGGAAAGAGGTATAAAAATTCGTCTTGGCGAAGTTCAACCTGAAAGTTACGGTGAAGGGCTTCATTTTATATGCCCGTTTATTCAAAAGTTCAAAACTATGGACGTTAAGACTCAAAAAAATACATCCACCACAGCTGTTTACACTAAAGATATACAACAAGCAAGAATTACATATGTAATTAACTATAATGTTCAACCGGATAATGTTAACAAAATTTTCCAAGAAGTCGGTTTGGATTATGTGAGCAAAATCCTTTCTCCGGTCGTAGAAGGTACAATCAAAGATATTATCGGTAAATGGAACGCCCAAGATTTAATCGCTAACAGAGAAAAAGCTGCCGACGATATTTTGTTCAAACTCCAAAACCAAATGAGTTCAAAATATATTAACGTAACTGATTTCCAAATGACAGAAATAAACTATTCAGATGTTTTTGAAAGAGCTATTGAAAGCAAAGTAACAGCAGAACAAGAAGCATTAAAAGCTAAAAACAAAACCGTACAAGTAGAAGAAGAAGCTAAACAAAAAGTTATTGCCGCTCAAGCAGAGGCAAAATCAATGGCTATAAGAGCTCAAGCTTTAAGCCAAAACAAATCTCTTGTTCAGTATGAAGCAGTTCAAAAATGGGACGGCAAAATGCCTCAGTATATGTTAGGAAATTCTGTTCCGTTCATCAATGTTTCTGCTAAATAATAAAAAACAATAATAGAAAAAACGGGTGACTTTAAAAGTCACCCGTTTTTTTATTGTATTTTTAGTTTTCTTTATGATCTTTGATAAAGGTTAATAATGCATCCATTTTTTGTTTCAGAATTTCATTTTCTTCCTTCAAACGAGTATTTTCAACTCTAATATCATAGTTTTCTTTTTCTAATATCAAATTAGGTACTTCCTCAGGATTCAAAGAAAAGCGTTTTCCGGACTCTTCTTTCATAAATATTATACTTTTCACATCTAATTCTCTGACGTAACCCATTTGAACCATCAATTCCGCAATAAACACGTGTTTTCCGGACTCATTCATTTCCTGTTGTTTATTCAAAACTTCGTCCAACTGTTCAATTGTCATTTTTCCTGCACGGATAAAATATTCACCTGTTCTGTATTTTCCTGCAATAAATCCGGCAATTGCAGCTACCAGTTTCGGAACATCTTTAGAGAAAAATCCTGATGTTTTACAAAAAGTAAAAGCTTTAGAAACTTCTTCCATAGTAAAATTGTTTTCAATTGAAATTTCGATAAGATTCATCCCTTTAGCACAACAATTCAAAAAAGAATATATGCTTTCATCAAAATTTGATTCTTTAGTCAACAGTTCATTTTGTCCAAGATCTGAGAGTTCAGGTTTATATACGTGAAAAAGTTCTCCCTCTTCAACATCCAAAAACTCATTACTTAAGTACGTATTTAAATCTTTTGACAAATTTAAGAAAATAACTTGCTTAATCCACAACGGAAAACATAATAACTTTTCCATAAATCCATAAAATAAGCTCTTACTCATATATAATTATACCCTTCTTTTATATGATGACCTTAAACCTATTATAACATAGAATATTATTAGGTAAAGATTTATTAAGGAATATTTTTATGGGCATGGACGGTTTATCAATGGCAAACACCGGGGCTATAAAAGAGTCCACTTCGGCTGATTACACAAGCCGGACGGAACAAGTCATGCAAGCAGATAAAACAAATGACCCTAAACAAGTACAAAATCTCAGCACCAATCGTCACGTCAAAGAAAAAGAGGACGAAGAGGAGTCAAAAAAACAAAACGGTCAAGAAGGTTCAGGAGATGAAGAAGAACTCTTTGAAGACGGTTTAATTACCGAAGAGCCGAAAGAAGAATTCGATATTCAAGAACTTGATAACCCAAATAAAGATTTTTATGTTAAATTAAATGCAAAAGATGATATAATAGAATTATATGATAGCTCATCTGACAGATTAATTGAAACAATCTCCGGCAATGAGTTGACAGAATTGGTTCGAAAACTTAACATGGCATCAGGAATTTTTGTAAATAAGAAGGTATAAGTTGGTAAATCCATATAACAAGTATATTAAACAATATCAAACAAATAATATAACAACCGCTACTCCGGAAAAGTTAATGATAATGCTTTTTGACGGAGCTGTTCAGTTTTTACAAAAAGCCAAAACTGCAATTGAAGAAAAAAATCTTAGAGAACGTGCTACAAATATCGAAGGCGCAAGAAAAATTATTCGTGAACTTCAACGAACAATTGATTTAGAAAACGGAAACAACGTTTCAAAACAGCTTTTTGTCTTATATAACAGAATGGCAACCAAACTTATTAAAGCCAATATCTCAAAAGATGTTAAGTTAATAGAAGAAGTTATCGTTGATATGACCAATATCCGTTGGGGGTTTCAAAAAGCAATTGAAATCCATACCGGTGTTGCATCATTGGATGACGCCATGAGAGAATACAACGAAAAACAACAACTTCAAGCTCAACAAAACCAAGGAGAAATCTCTAATGCAGAGTAGACAGCAATTTGAGCAACTTATTCTTCAATATAATCAGCTTATTAACGGTGCTACAGATATTCGTAGAATGATTGAGCGAGAAGACTTTGACAGTGCAATTACAATGATTAAATCGAGAGAACCGATATTTTTAAATTGTAAATGTATGCAAAAATTTTTAACACTAACAATAAAACAAGAAGAAGAATTAAATACGATTATCGAGGAATTACGCACGCTTGAGCTTGAAAATATAAAAATCCTGTCTGAAAAAATGGAAGATGTTAAACGAGCTTTGCAAACGACACAAAAGAACGAAAAACTACAACAAGCGTATGATTTTGATGATGGTAAAACAGGGAGCATAATTAATATAGAAGAATAGTCAAATACAGTAGTAGAGAGTGTTTTAACCCCAAAGCAAGTTCGTTCATTATTCTTGCTAAATTTGTCATGTGGCTACAATGCAGAAAAACTAACCATTTTCAGTAAAAAAAGTACTTGCATTATTGATTTTTATTTGTATAATAGATTTTGTAGAAATGAGAAAGGAGTTTTATCATGAACAAAGAAGAATTAGTACAAGAAATTTCAAAAAAAGCTAAAGTTACTCAAAAAGAAGCTAACGAAGTATTATCAGCTTTAATCGAAACAGTTGAAAAAACAGTTTCTAAAGGTAAAAAAGTTACTTTAGTTGGTTTTGGTACTTTCGAACCACGTAAGAGAGCTGCTAGAAACGGTAGAAACCCTCAAACTGGTAAAGAAATTAAAATCCCTGCTAAAACAGTTCCTGTTTTCTCAGCTGGTAAAAAATTCAAAGAAGTTGTTAACGGCAAATAGTTAACCGATTTGAATAAGGTTTTATAAGGGCGGTTTGTCTTCTGGCAAACCGCCCTTATCTTATCTGTTTTTGCGTCAAAGTTTGTTTATGCTAAAATATATACAAACAGTATAAAACGAGGTTTAAAAATGGAAGATTTAAGAGAAAAATATGAAGTCGTTATTGGTCTTGAAGTTCACGCTCAATTAAAGACTAAGTCAAAAATATTCGCACCGGACTCAACAGAATTCGGTAACGAACAAAACTCACAAACAAGCGCAATTACATTAGGCATGCCCGGAGTTTTACCGGTTCTTAACAAAGAATGCGTAAATATGGGTATTCTTTTAGGCCTTGCCTTAAATTGTGAAATACCGGCAAGATGCAAATTTGACAGAAAACAATATTTTTATCCTGACCTTCCGAAAGGATACCAAATTTCTCAATACGATGAGCCAATCTGTTTAAATGGCTATCTTGATATTAAGGGTAAAAGAATCGGTATTACCCGCGCTCACTTAGAAGAAGACGCAGGCAAACTTGTTCACGCAGGTGCAGCAGGCCTTAACGGTTCGGCTTATTCGCTTGTTGACCTTAACAGAGCCGGCACTCCACTTCTTGAAATCGTTTCTGAACCGGATATCCGTTCAGCAGAAGAAGCAAAAAACTATATGGAAGAATTAAGAAATATCGTCAGATATCTTGGTGTTTGTGATGGTAACTTAGAAGAAGGCTCAATGAGATGTGACGCAAATATTTCAATTATGCCAAAAGGCTCTAAAGAATTCGGAACTCGTGCAGAAATCAAAAACGTAAACTCTTTCTCAGCACTTCAAAGAGCTATTGAATACGAAATCGACAGACAAATTGAAATCGTAGAAGAAGGCGGAAAAGTTGTTCAAGAAACTCGTTTATGGGATGACAACTTGAAAGAAACTCGCTCTATGAGAGGAAAAGAAGATGCTCACGATTATAGATATTTCCCAGAGCCGGATTTAATGCCTTTAGAAATATCAAGAGAATGGGTTGAAGAAATCAGAGCAAAAATGCCTGAACTTCCTGAAGCAAAAAGACAAAGATATATGTCTTTGGGTTTGAGTGAATATGACGCATCTGTTGTTGTTGAACAAATGGGATTAGCTTTGTTCTTTGACAAAGTTCTTGAACTCGGTGCAAATCCTAAAACCGCTATTAACTTCATTATGGGTGAAATTGCGGCTTACTTAAAAGAAAATAAAGTTGAAATAACAGATACAAAACTTACTGCTGAAAATTTAGCTGAACTTATCGGTTTAATTGAAAAAGGAACAATTTCAAACAACATCGGTAAACAAATTCTTATCGAGGATATGATTACTAACGGAGAAAAAGCTTCAGCAATCGTAGAAAGAAAAGGCCTAAGCCAGATTTCTGATGAGGGCGCAATTAAAGGTATTGTAGAAAATATCATTAATGCTCATCCAAATGAAGTTCAAGCTTATAGAAACGGTAAGACAAACTTATTAGGTTTCTTCGTTGGTCAAGTAATGAAAGAAACTAAAGGCAGAGCTAACCCTAAAACCGTTAATGAATTAATTAAAGGATTCTTAGAAGGCTAACAAGCAATTTATTAAAAAATAAAAGCGTTGAGTTTATAACTTAACGCTTTTATTGTACATATCTTTACATAACATTTTTTGAATAAGATTTATTTGTCTTATCTGGTATATAATATTGGCATGGAGATGAGAAGGTTTTTATTAATTTTACTGTTATTATGTTTTGCACAACCCTGTTTTGCTATCAAAATAGGATTACAAACAGATGTTAGCAAAACATACATAGGAGCATCCACAAGAGCTGAAATCATCGACTGCAATACGAATAAATTGATTTACACCTTAGAAAAAATGCAGGGATACGAATTTAAACCATACAAAAATGTTATTGCAATAAAAGTTGACGGTGAATTTAAAAGAATAAACAGTGACAAAATTGTTATAAAACCTGAAAACGACGGATATATAAGTGCTAAACATAAATGGTACAGAGGTCATTTCAAAATAATAAACAGTGGTTCAGGACTTACGGTAATGAACGACGTTCCGCTTGAATTATATATACAAGGAGTTGTTCCGTCAGAAATGCCTTCTTCTTGGGAGCACGATGCTCACAAAGCTCAAGCAATAGCAGCGAGAAGTTATGCAATAGCTAACATGGGTAAACGTGCAAAACACGGTTATGATTTAAAAGACACACCGGAAGACCAAGCCTATGGAGGAGCAACCGCTGAAACTCCACAAACAAACGATGCCGTTGTTGAAACAGAAGGTGTTGTTCTAATCCATGAAGGGAAAATTATTCCGGCTTATTATTCCGCATCTGCAGGAGGACACACAAAAGATGCTTCACAAGTTTGGACTAAAGATTTAGCTTTTATAAAAGCTGTTCCTTCTTTCGATGACGGAATTAAAAAAAACGGACACGGTGTCGGCATGAGTCAATACGGAGCTAATAACCTTGCTAAGAAAGGCTACAACGCATATCAAATTTTAAAATATTTTTATGCAAATACAAAATTCGCAAAAATAAATTCAGAATATTATAAATAAAAAGGTAAAAATGAAAACAGCACAAGTAAACGGTAATAACATAGTAATAAAAGATATAGAAACCCTAACTCTCAACGGTAGAAAAGGCGCAATAGTAAAAGTTTTAGGATGCGGACTCTGTGGCTCGGATATTGTCAAATTTAAGCATCAAATAGTCAAAGACGGTGCTGTTCTTGGGCATGAAATTGTAGCCACTATAGAAGAAATCGATTCTGAAACATCTTTTAAAGTCGGCGAAAAAATTGTCACTTCACACCATATACCTTGTTTTGAATGCACATATTGCAAACACGGAAACTTTTCTATGTGTGAACATTTTAAAGAAACAAATATTATCCCCGGGGGTTTTAGCGAAAAAGTATTTTTATCAGAAGAACATTTAAAAAATGTCGCTCACAGAGTTCCGGAGCAAATAAGTGACGAAGAAATCTCTTTTTATGAACCTTTAGGATGCTGTATCAGAGCAATTAACCGTTGTAACTTAACGCCAAATGATAAAACTTTAGTAATCGGACTCGGTTCTATCGGTTTATTGATGAGCGAAGCATTAAAAGCTATGGGATACAATGTTATTGGCTGTGATATTCTGGAAGATAGGATTGCATTAGCTAAAGAAAAAGGAATAGAGTCATACAATTCTTTAGATTTAGATGTTTTTGAAAAAGTAATTAAAGAAAAAACAAACAACTACGGCATCGATGCAGTCTTTATGACTTCAGGAGCGGATAAAGCCATTGAGGTCGCTTTAAAATCTATTAAATTAGGCGGTAAAATCCTTGTATTTTCAAGCACACCTCAAAATTTCGGTTACGCTAACAACGAAATATATTATAAAGAATTAACCGTAATGGGAAGTTATTCCCCTTCTCCAAAAGATTTAGAAGAATCTTTTATTTTACTTGCAACCAAAAAAGTTGACGTAAAAGGATTAACAACAAGTTATGATTTTGAAAACATTCAACAAGCTTTTGATGACACTATATCCAACAAAGTTTTTAAAGCTTATATAAAAATTAATGAATAATTTCTATTTCACCTAAACAATTAACAACCTTATCGCAAGTTTTTAATAGATTCTGAGAATCAATTTGTCCTGTTGCAACAAGGATAGTATTATCTATTTCGGCATTTTTTGCTGAAACATAATCCATCGGTGCATCACCTATCATAACCGTTGTTTCAGGATTTGCTTTTAAAGAATCCAGTGCAATTTTTGTTAACGCACCGCTTTCTTTGGTTTGCAAGGAAGCTTCTCTTCCCACATAAACATCAAACAAATATTCCCAACCGAAATTTTTTAAAGTTAATTTTGTTGATTCTTCTGAATCAGATGTTACAATTCCGATTTTTAGACCTTTTGTACGTAATTCTTTAATAAAATTAATCGCAGAATCTATCGGTTTTGTATAACTTATCATATCTTGATAAAATTCATTGCTAACTTCATCAAAAATCGATTCTAAATCCGCAACCGATAAATCAAGTCCAAACTTTAACAAATCTTGTTTAAAAATTTCAATAATTTTCGAGCGTGAATAAAGTGCTGTTATACCTTCAGCAAGCATTTTTCCGGATCTTATATCATATCCCAAACACTCACATAAACTTGATAAACAATCCAAAGTCAGTCCATAGGTTCCTATTATTTTTTTACATCGCAATTCGGTCATCTTTCCCCAAAAATAATGTAAATCTATAAAAGTTCCGTCTTTATCAAAGAGGATTGTCTCAATTGAGTCAATCCTCCAAGTTTTTGTTTTAAGGCTAATCATTAATTATTTTTTACCTTTATCTGCTAATTCGCTATCCATTCTTAAGAATACAGGTTTGATGTTTTCTTTATCAATTAAATGACCAACTTTAATATTATCGCAAGTTATATCATCCAATTTTGTATTCAAATCATAAGATAACTGCTCTGCCATAGATTTAGCTATATTAGGACAATAAGGGTAAATAAGGGAAGAAATAACGCACATTATTTCTAATGTTGTTGTAAGAACTTCTCCACATTTATCCATTTGCCCCTCTTTAGCTAATGTCCAAGGTGCATTGTCTGTTACATATTTATTTGTAATATCAACAAGCTCATTGATTTTTTGAGCAGCTTCTTGCACTTCATAATAATCAAAATGGTGTTTTACAGCTTTGACTGTCTCAAGAGCTTTGTCGAATAAATCAGATTTAACTTTAAATTCAGCTTTTACATCACCATCAAAGTATTTAACTAGCATTGATAGAGTTCTGTTTAATAAGTTACCCATAGAGTTTGCAAGGTGAGCGTTAACTTTTTCTTTAAAATCTTCATCAGAATAGTTACCGTCTTTACCGCAAGGTGCAGCAGATGCCATGTAATAACGAAGTGCATCAGGGATTTCTTGATTAAATGATTCTAAAACACCTGTTGGAGAGATTACGTTTCCTAAAGATTTTGACATCTTAGTTTGGTCAATCGTAATCCAACCGTGAGCAAGAATTTGTTTAGGTAGCGGTAAATCCAATGCCATTAAGAAAGCCGGCCAATATATGCTATGGAATTTCAAGATATCTTTACCAATTACTTGAACGTCTGCAGGCCAGTATTTATTAAATTTTTCTTCACTGTCACCATCAGGATTATAACCAAGAGCAGTTATGT
>JAFQNY010000189.1 GCA_017395765.1 bacterium | reverse complement strand
CAATATTTTTAATATAGGCAAATATTTAAATTTTTGATTTTTTTATAAAATATTGTATAATTAGAGTATATATACTAAGAGAGGCTGTAATGTTCAGTAGTAATGTTATATTAATAGCAGCTGCCTTTGTTCTGGCACTTGTTTTCATATACATTCTTTATGCAATTATCATGTATCAAGGTGGTAAGAGTAATAAAGGTGCTGAATTGCAACTTTCAACAAAAAATATTTTGGAGCAAGTTAAGGTTTTATTTGATAAAAATGAGTTTGCACTGGTTCAGTTGTTGGCAACAAAGTACTTAGACAGAGTTCCGGGGCATAAGGAAGTTCGTCAATATCTTGCCAAAGCTTATTTTAGCGATAAAAAGTATAATAATGCAATTAATCAATGTTTAATTATTTTAAAACGTGATCCTAATAATATTAATACCAGAAAACTTTTGGGTGATTGTTATGTCAAAAGAGGGCTTTTAAATAAGGCGATAAAAGAGTTTGAAGGTATTTATGACCAAAGAAGTACTGATAAAGAAGTTTTAAGAACTTTAGCAAAGCTTTATGAGGATACTGCGCAGATTTATTCTGCAATTGCAGTTTATAATGCACTAAGTTCTTTGTTGGAGGATAATGAAGAGATTGCCGCTATTCAACTTACTTTGGCAAAATTGAATGAAGAAACAAAAGATTATCCTGCAGCATTTGAAGCTTATAAGATACGTTTAGGAATTTATCCTACAGACATTCCTACCAATCAAAGCTTGGCAGAATTATATATTAAAATTGAGAATTATCCTAAAGCTATTGAAACTTTACTTTATATTTTAACATTTGCTTCTGAACCAAAAGTTTTGATTTGGGCTTATGAGAATTTAATTGGTATAAGTGTTGAAACGGAAGAATATGAAAAGGCAATTGAATATTCTAACCGATTGTTAGAGGTTCAAGGTTCTGATAAGTTTAAAATTCGCAATGATATAGCTTTGTTTAACATTAAACTTAACAATTTTACGACAGGTATTGCGATTTTAGAAGAGCTTGTTATGATGTCACAAAATGGCTTTGACGTAACTGTTCAATTGGCTGATTCTTATATAAAATGCAAAGAATACCAAAAAGCTTTAGATAAATATCTTGCATTGTTGGATAAGGCAACTCAAAAAGAGGCAAAAAAGGTAAGGCTTTTAATCAGTGATTTATACGTGGTGTGGGCAGAAGAAGCAAGTGCAAATTCAAGGTTTGATGAGTCTTTTAGACATTTGGACATGGCGGCTGAATATAATACCTTAAATCCGGAAATATACTACAATAAAGCGGTTAATCACATATCTTTAAAAAACTATCAAGCGGCGGTTGAATTGTTACATACAGCTTTGGAATATGATAAGCATACAAAAGAAAACCATGCAAGGTACTATATTAAGCTTTCCGAGACTCACCATTACTTGGGTAACTTCTTTGAAGAAAAGAAGGCTCTTTCAGATTTGTTGAAATTAGATGAAAAGAATCCAATGGGTTTATACAGAAGTGGTTTAATGTACATTTCTCAACACGACAGTAAAAACGCAGAAGAAAATTTTAAAAAGGCTCTTCAGTATGATCCGACTCTAATTCCTGCAAAATATAATTTAGCATTAATATATGAAAATAATAATCGAGACAGGGCTAAAGAATTGTATATAGAAATTCTGGCTCAAGATCCAAGTTATGAAGAAGCGAGAAGAGCATTGAATGACCTTGCATCTTCTGATTATTAAATATCTTCGGGGATGAATATAACGATATCTGACAGATAATTCCGAACATCTTCTGCTTTAGAAAATCTCGGTACTTGTTTTTGATAACTTTGCACAACAGAAATAATGTCATCCACTGACATTTTTATCATACGACGCGGACTGTTAGGGGTTTCTATAATTCTTGCCATTTTATCACCTCACATGAGGTTATAACGGTAAAAAAAATTAAAACTTTAGTAAAATCATCTCAATTGTTTATGAGAAAGTGTTATTATTTGAAACGCTTTAATAAACAGTAGCACCCTGTTCTTCTATTTTTAACGTTTTTACTTCCGCTTTGATGTTTTGTTTTTCCCAAATTTCTTTAACTGTTGATTTTATTTTATCAATATCATATTTTTGAGAAATTATTAATAAAGAAGGTCCTGCTCCTGATAAAACGCAACCTAAAACTCCGTCTTCATGTTTGAAAGCTTCCATGATTTCTTTCATTCCGGGTACAAGCTTTTCTCTGTACGGTTGATGAAGCCTATCTTTAAGTGCTGTTTTCATAAGCTTGGGGTTTCTTGTATTTACGGCCTGCATAAGCATTGCCAAGTGCTTTGCGTTAAAGATTGCATCTTGCATAGGGACTTCTTTAGGTAATATTGAACGTGCAATATCTGTAGAAAGTTCAAAATCCGGAATACAAACCGTAATATCCCAATCTTCAGGCCAATCAAGCTTGCTGTATGAAATAGTTCCGTCATCTTCTTGGGTTGCAAGAACAAAACCTCCCAAAATTGCCGGAGCTACGTTATCAGGATGCCCTTCAACTTCAGTTGCAATAGCTAATAAAGCTGTTTCATCAGCAGGATTTCCTAAAAGTTTGTTAGCGGCAAGTAATCCTCCGACGACAATTGATGAAGAACTTCCTAAGCCTCTTGCAATCGGTATTTGTGCTTGAATGTTAATCTTTAGTTCCGAAGGTTCTTGGCCTATTGAATTATAAAGCATTTGAACAGCCTTATAAACAATATTATTTTCATCTCTCGGAATATTATCAAATACCATGTCATCAATGGATTCTTCTTCTGACATCATGTTAATTTCTATACCTGTTCCCGGAACAACGGTTTCTTCGATTGTGATTGTATTATATATCGGTAATGCCAAGCCTAAACAATCAAAACCGGGGCCTATATTTGCTGAGCTGGCGGGAACTTTAACGCTGACTTTCATAGTTTCTCCTCGTATGTTATACAGGAGATTATACCTACTAAATAAAAAATAGCAAGATGTTTAAATCTATCTGAAAAGCTACTTTTTAAAGCGTTTTGAGCAATTTATTCTTAAAAAAGACTTTACTTTTAAAGAATAATAGTTAAACTGGTATTATGAAGAGAAATTTATCTGTTGTATTGATAGGAATAGTTTTTTTATTTTCGCAAAATGTTTTTGCGGATGAGTGGGATGATTTTGTTGATCTTGACAGAGCTTGGGATGGTCAAAAAACTATTACGGATAAAGAGTTTAACCAAGTTGTCGATGCTTTGGAAGAAAAAGATAAGAAAAAAGAGGTTAAGAAAAAGAAAAAACTTTTTAAAAAAGTAAGTGGCGGTGGAACCAGTTTGCATAATGAACTGGACCCTAACAATGAAATTTTATCTACGGACATAACAAAAGCAAAAGATGAAGGTCAATTAATTAATGTTCCGGTAAATTTGTATCTTGACGGAATGATTTTAGAAAAAGGTTATTATAAAGTTTTTGCTAAAAAAGAAGAGGACAATAAGATTTATATAAGCTTTTATCAATCACAGTTTTATAAAGGAAAGATTCAAGCGTCTGAAACT
>JAFQNY010000002.1 GCA_017395765.1 bacterium | reverse complement strand
GGAGCTAATTTTGATGTAACGAAAATTGATGTTGGGCCATCAGCACCACCGATAATACCGATAGCTCCTGATTGTGGTAATGTGAATCCAAAAATACACAATGCCATTAATAAAGCTCCAAAGATACCAAACTGAGCGGCACCACCTAAAAGAGCAGTTTTAGGGTTTGCAATTAATGGACCAAAGTCTGTCATTGCACCAACACCCATGAAAATAATCAATGGGAATAAGCCTTGGTGAATACCAGCTTCGTAGATAATACCTAAGAAACCGTGTGGTCCAGCAATATCACATACAGGAATATTTGATAACAAACCACCAAATGCAATTGGAACAAGCAATAATGGCTCAAATCCTTTTTTAATACCTAACCAAAGTAGAAATAAACAGATTAAAATCATTATCCATTGTCCGTGCATATGTAAAATTTGTTCAAATGGATTAGTAATGTTAGGATCAGCAGGTAATACAAAGTTTACAATACCTGTTGAGTTCCATAGGTTCATTAAGCCTTCTTGAATATTCATTTCTTAAATCCCCCTTTATTAACCAATGGTTACCAATGGTGTACCATTAACAACTTTATCACCTTGAGCAACTAAGATAGATTGAACAGTACCAGCTTTTGGAGCTTTTACTTCAATTTCCATCTTCATAGCTTCAAGAACTAAAAGAACATCGCCTTCTGCTACAGATGCACCTTCTGATGTTTCAATTCTTAATACGTTACCTGGTAAGCTTGCATTAACAGCTTCGCCAGCACCTGTTGATGCAGCTGGAGCTGAATCAATACCGTCTTTAACGGCAATATCATAAGCTTTACCGTTAACTGTAGCTTTTTTATCTCCATCAAGTTTAACAGAGTATTTTTTACCATTAACTGTAACTGTGTATTCGCCTGTTGAAGAAGTATTGTTTTGGCAAGCTGCAACTTTAGCTGCATTCTTGTTAACTGATACTTGACCTTTACCTAATAAGAAGTCAATACCTTTATCAACGTTACCATCTTTACAAGCAGCTGCGATGAATAAGTTTTCATCAGTTACAGGAAGTCCCGCTGCTTTTAATCTTTCTTCTGCAGCTTTAAGACCTTTTTCAGGATCTTTTTCGTTAATATCAACAACTTTTTCTGATGTTGGAGCCATATTCATTTTTTCTTCAGCCCATTTTACTAATTCAGGATCAGGTTCGCATGGTGTTTTACCGAAGTAACCTAATACCATTTTTGCATAACCTGGGTTAGCAACTTTCCAAGCACCTTGAGTTGCGTTCAAGAAAGCTTGTTGAGCATAGAATTGAGAAACAGGAGTTACAGAAGTACCAAAACCGCCTCTTTCTACACATTCTTTCATAGCTTGAATTAATGCAGGGAATTTATCCATTTGTCCCATATCTTTTAACTGGTTAACAGTTGTAGCTGTTGCACCACCTGGAAGCGGAGCTTGGATAAGAATTGGGTTTACTGCTAAAGAAACAGGATCAAGAGGATAATCTTTCATACATTCTTTGAAGATTTCTTCAGCTTCCATAATTTTCTTAATATCTAAACCTAAATCATACTCTGTACCTTTCAATGCGTGCCACATAGAAACGATATCCGGTTGACCTGTACCACCTGAAACAGGTTTCATTGCTAAGTCGATACCGTCAGCACCGCCATCAAGAGCAGCTAAGTATGCAGCTAAACCTGTACCTGCTGTTTCGTGAGAGTGGAATCTGATATGAGCATCAGAACCAAGAATTTCACGAGCCATTTTAACAGTTTCATATACTTTTCTAGGATTAGATGTACCTGATGCATCTTTGAATGCTAAGCTATCAAACGGAATACCTGCATCTAAAATGTTTCTTAAAACTCTTTCGTAGAAAGCTACGTCATGAGCGCCTTCACAACCATAAGGAAGTTCCATCATTGTGATTGTAACTTCGTGGTCCAAACCGTGTTTTTTGATTGAATTTGCTGAATCGATTAAGTTGTTAACGTCATTTAATTCGTCGAAGTTTCTAATTACATTAACGCCGTGTTTAGCAAACATTTTTGCGTGTAAATCAATAACGTCACGAGGTTGAGAGTTTAGACCAACTACGTTTACACCTCTTGAAAGTGATTGTAGTTTAACATCCGGCCCAACAGCTTCTCTCATTTTATCCATAGTTTCAAATGCATTTTCATTACAGAAGAAAATAGGCACTTGGAATCTTGCACCACCTGCTGTTTCAAAATGTTTAAGACCTGCATCTACCGCAGCTTTCAAAGCCGGTAGAAAATCATCTACTAAAACTTTTGCGCCGTAAATTGATTGAAAACCGTCACGGAATGAAGTATCCATAACTTTAATTAGTTTTTTACTCATTGTTTTTTAACCTTTCCTTATCAGTGATCAAGTGATCAAGTGATCAAGTGATCAAGAATTTTTAACTATTTTCTAAATAATGCTGCTACAATTGCAGCTGCAACTTCGCTATCATCATTTGATGCAGCAACTTTTTTAGCCCCGCCTGCCACAGCAGGAACAGCTTCCGGGAATAATTTGTTTAATTTTCCCACAACAAAAGACATTACAAACATTGAAACGATTGTGATACATAAAAATGCAACTACGGTTCCCATTCCAATGCACATTACAGAAATGCCTTGCAGTATTGTTTCATTCATAAAATATCTCCTATTAAAAGTACTTGTTCATTATCAGAATCATCAATAATTTTTAAAGCCCCGTTATCTGTAATATCCTCGGCTATTCCGCAAATTTCTTTATCAAAAACCCTTACAGTTACAGGCCTATTAAGGAATTCGGCTCTTTTCTTATAATCCTCTCTTATTAATAAAAATCCATCCTCAATAAATTTATTATAACGCAAACAAAACTTATCAAGAACTTTTTTTAAAAACTCTTCACGGTTAATTTCCGCTCCGACTTCTAAATTTAATGAAGTCGCAGGTTGATCAATATTTTCAATATCTTTTTTTTGACAATTTAAATTAACACCAAAACCCAAAATCAATCCAAGAAGTTTTCCACCAACAAAAGCACTTTCGGCTAAAATACCGGAAATTTTTTTACCGTTAACTCTAACATCGTTTGGCCATTTAATCCTTGAATCTACACCGTATTCTTCAAAGACTTCCGTCAGGACCAATGACAAATACTGGGTTAAATTGGAATAAACTTCTTTTATTTCTTCAGAAGGTTTTAAAACAATACTTGCATAAATATTATTCCCGCCCAAATAACTCCATTTGCGATTTAAACGGCCTCTTCCGGAAGTTTGTTCTGAGGTATAAACAACCGTCATATCAGCTAAAGAGGACAAATTTTCTTTTGCATATTTATTAGTTGAATCAATTTTTTCTAAATACAAAAGCTCCATAGACATTATTATAATATAAACAACCATCCTAATTTTTTACTAAATTTGTAAAGGTTTGTAACAATTTAAAAAAAAGATTAAAGTTTTCTCCTCAAATAGCCGTTATACAAATTAACAAGATAGATTAAAAGTAAGTTTAAAACTGCAAGCCTCTAATAAAAGAGCCTGCAAAGGAAAGAAGTAGCAAAATTCTTCAGAAACCTATAAATCAACTTAAAATAAAACCCGCAAAATCTGCGGGTTTTTAAAATATATACACATTAGATTAAAATCTTTATGCTACGTTTTTGACTTGTTCAGCCGCTTTTTGCTGAGCCAAAGCTTTCTTATTAGCTTTTCTTTCTTCTAACTGTTTACCTATCCAGTTTGCAATCGGAGTAATGATTACAGGAGTTGCATATCTGTATATAAGAGTAAATGTCAATAATGAAGCAAGAGTCTTAAAGCCTTTCAATCTTCTGCCTGTTAATTCACGCATTTTACTTGCATCTTTTATTGCAGTTTGACCTAATGCTGCTTTTTTGTTTTGAATATCTCCATATAAGTATTCTAACTCTTTATTGTAATCACCTAATGCACTATTTACTGTATAAGCACAAATTGTCGGAACGACAAAACACAGTGCTTGGTTAATCGCAAGAGTTTTCTTTTTACTGTTATCCAAATTTTTGTTTGTTAATGTTCTGGTAACGTAAACTCCACTGGTAATAAGAGATCCTACGGTTGCCATATGTTCTGTCATATTACCACCAAGCTTTGATAGATTCTCAGCTAAGTCTCTTACCCATTTTTTATCAAGAATTTTTATTGCATATTGCTCACCAAAGAATTTACTAATTATATTCTTACCTTTGAAACTAACTTCATCCTTTTGAGGAGTTTCAGTTGTTACAAAACTATAATTCAAATTCTTCTTACTGTTTAATTTATTTTTGTCCGTATAATTTTGAGAAACGGTATTAGCGATTGAAGAAATCTTCATTATGCCACCTCCTTTCTCACTAACTGTACGGGTTCTTGTTGCACCGGTTTCTTTGAAGGTTTTTCCATGTGGAAAATATTTTTAAGAATAACCGGCAACAATGCTATTGTTGTTGTTGCTACAAACGGTCTTGTTAAAATATCCGGTAACCAAATAGCAAATTTATCCATAATATCAGTTGCTTTATCTGCATCAAGAGCTTTTTGCTCTACAGGGCTACCGAGTTTTTCAGGAACACCTCTAGTAGGGTCAAAGTCCCAATTTGACTGATAAGACATATATTTAACTTCTTTTTTACCAAGAGTCTCTGTTCTTTGAACTCCGGTATAAATAGGAATTGAACCGGTTGATTCTCTGTATGATGACAAGTGAATTGAATCTAAAAATTCTTTTAACGCATCATCAGCTTTTTCACCTTTGAATCTCCATTTTGACGGATGTTGACGAACACCGTTTAATTCAACAGTTGCCATATCTAATTCAGGTAAAGTTCTTGCTAAGAAATCTTTGTCAATGTGTAATAAAGAGAAGAAGTTTGTATTCTCTGCTATAGTTCCCGGCATACCTTCTTCGCGAATTGCTATACACATATCTTTTGTTTTTAATTTTTCAACAACTTTTTCACCGGTTTCATCAATCCATTCATAGAATGGTTTGCCTTCGTTAGCTTTTAAATTCAACTTAACACCTAAAGATTCATAAGTACCTTCAGAAAGTTCTGTGTAGTATTTTGGCTTAGCCATTTTCATTACGTTCTTAACATCAGTAGAGAATTTGTTTCCATATTTATCCAACCACAAATTCATATCTTTTCGTCCAAGAGCTTTGTTTTTTACATCTACCCAAATTGAATCTAAATTAATCCAATTATATCTACGTTTTAAAGCTTCTTCACTAAGATTTTTAACAAGGTTCTTTTGCGCATATTTAACACCTTTGGTAAATGGGATTGAAATCAACGCAGAAGCTACCAATCCTACGGCACCTGATGCCATAGAGTGACTCGCTGCATAAACGTTATCATCTTTTGATTTCCCTTTTGCAGGTAATGCCATAATTGTTGCAGGTCTTAAAAAGGCACAAATTAAAAATGAAATCGCTGCTTGAATGAATGTTTCATGTGACATTGTGTCCAAAAGGGTATCAAAAAAGCCGCTGTCCATAATTCTTCTCATGAATTCTTTCCCCGCGGCTTTCTCTATAAATTTTTTAACAATCTCTGATTTATTCCCTGCTTTAAATGTCACAGAATCAGCGTAATTCGACATTCGCATCTTGTCACTCTGGATGCTCTCCAGAAAATCTTTCTTAGAGTCTTTAATAAGCATGACATTTGTTGGTTGACTTGTACTTAAAAGACCTAGATTTTGCGTTGTATGAATCTTCATCATAGTTTCCAATCTATATTTCTATATACTAAACTGCTTACACAATTATAATAAAACAGATAAAAATATTTTTTGCTATTTGTTAACAAATTTGTTACAATTAGGTAAAAGAGAGTTTTGGAGAAGATTTTAAGTAAAAATGAATGTAAGACGAACACTTATTTTATTAAGTTTTTTGTTTTCCATGCCAAATATCGGGCATGCTTTTGATATTGATGCAACGGTTGATGATGAAATCAGAAAAAATTATAATCCTGATAAATTAATAGAAGATACAGGGATTAATGATTCGGCGCTTAACAAAAGTCTTGAAGCGGATCCGCCGTTAATCCTTGACCCCAATTTACCAAAACTCCCGAATATTTCTAACCAAGGGAATTCAACAAAAGTTTCAGACGTAAAAGGTAATAACACCATATCTGCGCCGATAAAAACAATACCTTATACCGGCGGACACATAAGAGTATCAAAAGGAACAAGCTTTGATGTTATAAATACTACAGCTATTTCTGACTGGCAAAGAACCGGAACTAAAGTAAGTTTTAAAACAAACAAAGCTATTCACAAAAAGAAATATTCAATTCCGCTTGGGACAACTTTTTACGGAGAGGTTGTAGAATCTCATCAACCACAACTTACCGGTAACGGAGGTTTAGTTGTCATAAAAATTTATTCAATGATTTACAAAAACCAAACCATTCCGATTAATGCATATATTACCCGAGCAAATGACAACAAAATTTTCTTTAATAATATCAAAGGCGATAGAACCTATTGGAAAACTGTTTGGAAAAAGGGTAACTGGGGTCGAACCTTATTTGGAAACATGGTAAACCTAACAGCAAGCTTGGGTTCGGATGGACCGACTTTAGTTTTAGCACCATTTCCTTTAGCTTACGGAACAATATGCCTAGGAGTTAATGCTATCACTTCACCGATTTGCGCGATTTTTTCAAAAGGCGGACATGTTTCAATCCCTTCCGGTAAAGATTTTAGAATCAAATTAACCGAAGATATTTCAATTAATTAAAATAAATTTACGACGTTTTGTTCTTCAAATTTAGGGCAAGTATTCCAAATCAAAGTAGGTATCATGTCACCCGGAGTTCTGCCTTGGAATTGGCATTTACAACAACCTTTCACCATATTTGTAGAGCCGTCAACTATTGTCTGAAAATACTTACAACACTGACAGACCTTTAAATTCAAACCATAGTCGGAAAGTTTTGTTGATAATTCTCTAACCGCATCTATCATTCTTAAGTGATTGTTTTTTGTTGTATATCGTTTCCCTTTATTTACAAAGGTTATTTTAGCCAATCCGTCATCAGAAATTAATTCTAATTGGCAAGGATAATCATGTACCCCGTCTGAAACAATCGCATTAACAGTCATTGTTTCTATTATGTGCTTACGGGTTGTTTGTTTGATAATATTTCTTATACCTCTAAACGGAGGGAAATTATATGTCATTCTTGCAATTGATAAAAACGGATACATCAATAAATATAAATATTCTTTGGCATACAATTTAGAGTTCATTAAGCTGACACAAAACGCCAAAATTAATATCAATGCAGTTACAAAAATTGTGGTAGAAGAAACCATGAACAAGAATTTTGACGCATGGTTTAATACTAAATAATAACCCAAAATACAAACACACCAGTTCGGTGCTGCTAAAGAGATTAAAAATTCTCTTGAAATCAAGTTCTGCGGTTTTGTCACATTAGACCAAAACAGACTTAATCTGTTTGACAAAGACGGGATTCTGATATCAAAATTGTCAATACTTGTATAAACTCTCAAATCTTGGATTTGAGGAACAATTATTCCTTCTTGAGCTAATTTTAATGTATATTTTGTTTCAGAAATCATATCTCTGAAATCAAAATTAGCTATTCTGTTTAATAAATCTTTTTTTATTACAAAACAGTTTGTATCCAAAATATTCGTTAAACCAAACATAGTTCTTGATCTCAAAATAAATTTAGAAACATATCTTGAATATGCAGATTTTACGTTTTCCCAAAAAGACAAAGTGTTTACTTGCGGTAAATAATTAACCATTGGGAAAAAGACATCATGACGCATTAAATAAAAATTTATGTTTTCCATGAAATCAGAGTCAACATAGTTTTTTGCATCAATAAAAACATAAGCATCTAAATCTTTAACATCTTGTAATTTTTCTGCAATTATTGAATAAGCTTGACTCTTACCGATTGGTTCAAGATTATTTATATTTATTACGTTAACATTCAAGTCACTTTGCAAAGTAACTTCGGAAACATTTTCACATTTATCTAAAATTGCATAAATAGTATAACTTCTTTTCGGGTATGTTTGATGTTTTAATTGTTTAATTAAATTTTCCAAAGTATCTGAGTGCCCTGTTGCATAGACAACTACACAAAGATTCATATCTCTCGGAGTATATTTATCTCTTATTTTCTTTTCGGTTTTCATAGAAACCAAAGCTAATAAAATATAATATACAGTGAAAATTGTTAAATAAATATATAATAAAGTCATGATAATTGTCTCCGAAAAAAGTATATTTCAAAAAGGAGAAAAAATCCAGTTATTATGTAAAATTTGGACTTTTTAGAGGAAATTTTTAACAATATTTAAACTAAGCCTTGATTTTAAAATATGTCCATGATAGATTAGTTTTTGTAGCCGAGGATACAAAACATGGGCTGCTAGCTCAGGTGGTTAGAGCGCACCCCTGATAAGGGTGAGGTCGGTGGTTCGAGTCCACTGCGGCCCAGATTAAAAAAGACAGGTCTTGTACCTG
>JAFQNY010000188.1 GCA_017395765.1 bacterium | reverse complement strand
TCTGTATTACTTAATAAAAAATGTTCAAAAATTTTCAACAATTGCTTGTTTTTGGTGTGCAATGTTGACCTCCGGAATTTGTTGTAATTTGTATGAAAGAATTTGTTTTGGTTATGTTAGGGATTTCTTTAAATTAAATTTGAAAAGTAAGTGTCAACACCAATAAAAAACATCAAAGTTAATAAAAAATATATTAATTTACCTGTTTTGGACATTTGCTTCTCCATTTGCAGATATTTTTTCTTCCTCCATAGGAGTAACATTTACCCGCTTAATTGCATAACCGAACCCTGTTAAGCTTAAATTTATATTAACATCGGAAAATTCTGTTTTTGTTAATCCTATAGATGCCACTATATATTCATTTACCCTATCATTATTTGCCGTAAATAATCGCTCTAATATATTGTCTTCAGGTAATGTTCTAAAAACTTCTTTAGTTTGCCCTTGAGGATATTCTACTTTGTCAGCAGCAAGAGATGCTATTGCGATGGTTCCTGTCGGAGGCTCAAATTCTAATATAGCAGAATATTCACTGTTTGCAGGAATTGTATTCGGAACGGTTAATTTTATATCCAAATCTCTTGCATCACCATAAAGCATTGAAGTTGTTTCATCCAAAATACTGTCATAGAAAACTTTCCACTTACCATTAACCTTTTTTAATTTATAAACAGTATTTGAAAAGCTTTTCAATTCACCTTCATAAACCTTTGACATTTTTATTTGAGCATTTGCAGTTTCTTCTAATTCAACAGTTGCAATATTATTATCAATTGTAACTTTCTTTATATCAATATCGTATTTTATCTTGTTATATGTACTCCAAATATCTTTGACTAATGAAGAGTATGTATCCAAATTAAACCCGTCAGCATTAACATAATCAGAAGAATAGGTTGATATAAACTTTTCATAATTTGTACGATTTGCGTACTTAACTTGGGATTCTAAAAGATTTCTTACAGATTTTTCATCATCTGAAACCCAAAATTTCCAATCAATAGCCATCGCAGATTGAGTGATAAAGAAAGTTAAAAATATTGTTAATAAAAATTTTTTCATACACAGATTATACCTTAAACCTCTTAAAACTTGAATAATTCAAACAAAGTATATCTTTATTAATGCTTACTTTTTTTTCTTTAATATGATATAATTAACCTAAAATTTAAATTTTACGGAGATTATATGGCATTAGTAGATTTAGACAACGAATTTTTAGATTTGTTTTACAACATTACAAATTCAACACCACCTGAAAAAATAGAACTGATTGATTTAAAAAAACAATTAGTCAATGTTGTTGATACTCTTAAAGACTTAAATAAAAACGCCAAAAAACCTTTTATAAGTAAAGCTTTAGGAGAAGAAAATCCGGTTGAAGAATCAGACAGACCGGCAATTCTTATAGTTGACGACCTTGGCGTCATTACATACCAACTCAAAGTCTTACTTTCAAAATTTGACTTTGATATCGATTGTTCACAAGAAATTTATGATGCCGTTGCAAAATACAAAAAAAGACAATACCAGTACGTTGTTATGGATCTATTTATTCCGACAGAAAGAGAAGGTTTTATCCTTTTAACTGAATTAAAAAAACTTGCGAACATAAACAATTCAAAAACTACAATCGGAGTTATTACAGCTTCCCCAAGAAAAGAAATTGAACAACAATGCCGACTCAGAGGTGCAGACTTCTTCTTAGAAAAAAATAACGATTGGCAAAATCAGCTTATAAATGTTATGAATAATTATATTAACTGCGAACAAGAAACAGAAGAAGAGGACTTCTAAAATGACCCAACAGTCATTATTCTCGGTTATATCCCCAATAATGGTCGGGCCTTCCAGTTCACATACAGCAGGAGCTGTCAGACTTGGGCTTATGGCCAGAAATATATACAAAGAAAGTTTCTCTACGGTCAAGTTTGTATTATATAACTCTTTTGCCACAACAGGATTCGGTCATGGAACTGACAAAGGACTATTGGCTGGACTTCTTGGATATTCGGTTGACAATCCTATCATAAAGGACATCTTTAACAATGCTAAAAACATTAATTATTCCTACGAATATATTCAAGATATTTCCAGATTCCCTAACAGTGTTGATATAATTATTGACAAAAAAATGAAAATTAGCGGAGATTCAATCGGCGCAGGAGAAATCAAAATTAATACCATTGACGATTTTTCCGTTAACCTAAGCGGGAAATATGACACTCTAATTTTGATGTATAAAGATAAACCGGGAATGATTTCAAAAGTCAGCGATATAATTCAAAAAGAAAACATAAACATCGCAACACTTAATTGCGGAAGAAGCACTAAGGGCGGAATTGCCACAATGTGTATAGAACTTGATTTACCTGCTGACGAAAAAATTGTTAACACGGTTAAAAATATTAAAGACGTATTTTTTGTTACAAATGTTGGAAAGCTAAATTAATGACTATTTTATCATTTGAAGATTTACTGAACGAATCTAAAAAAAGAAACCTTGCCATATATGAAATAGCGCAAGAAGAAGAATCAAAGCTTAAAGAAACACCTGTTTCCGCTATAAGAACCGATGCAAAATTTACACTTGAAGCAATGAAACTTGCTATAAAAAACGGATTAACTTCCACTGAAAAATCCGTTTCAAATTGGTGCGGAGACGACACCGTAAGATTAACAAAGCGCTATCAAAACATGGGGGCTCTTTTTGGAAAAATTTTCGAAAAAATAACAACCTATGCATTAGCTACCGCAGAAGAAAACCTCAGAATGGGTAGAATTGTCGCCTGTCCTACCGCAGGCTCTTGCGGGATTGTACCTTCTGTTCTGATAGCGGTAGCAGAAGAAAAAAATATTTCAGAAGAAAAACAAATTGACGCACTGTTAACAGCAGGCATAGTGGGGCTTATTATTTCATACAAGGTTCGTCTTGCCGGCGCAGTAGCAGGTTGCCAAGCCGAATGCGGAGTGGCTTCGGCAATGTCAGCAGCTGCACTTACAGAATTATTGGGCGGAAGTGCGCACGAAATAATCCAAGCTGCAACTTTAGCTCTAAAAAACATTTTAGGTCTTACTTGCGATCCGGTTTGCGGATTAGTTGAAGTGCCTTGTATCAAAAGAAATCCTTTTTTAGCAATACATGCAGTTACGGCTTCAGAATTAGCACTCTCAGGGATTGAAAGTAAAATTCTTCCCGACGAAGTTGTTGATACTCTAAAAATAACAGGACAATTAATGTCTCCGCTATTAAAAGAAACATCTCAAGGCGGACTTGCTAAAACAAAAACAGCACTTGAATTAGAAAAAAAGTTATTTAATAAAGATTGATTTACGCAACTCCGTTATTCAATAAATCATGAATATGGATTACCCCAACCGGTTTTATGCCTTCTAGAACAAAGAGGTTTGTAATCTTTTTATCATGCATAATTCTCAAAGCTTCAGCAGACAACATGTCTTTAGAAACGGTTTTAGGATTTCTTGTCATTAAATTAAAGGCTTTCTCTTCAAGAATTGAAGCTGATAAGCATCTTCTTAAATCCCCATCAGTAATTATACCGGTCAAATCTCCGGATTGATTTATTAAACCTACACAACCCAAGCGTTTAGAAGTCATTTCCAACAACACAGCTTGCATATTAGCATTTTCATCCAAAATAGGCATCGCTTGACCCGTATGCATCAAGTCACCAACACGTTTTAGTATTGAACCTAACTTGCCACCCGGATGTCTTACATTAAATTCCTCTTTTGAGAACCCTTTTCTTTCAATCAATCCTATTGTCAGAATATCCCCTAAAACCAAAGTCGCAGTCGTTGAACTTGTAGGAGCTAACCCCAACGGACAAGCTTCTCCTTGTTTTGGAAGTTCTAAAACAACAGTTCCGGCTTTCCCTAATGAACTTTCAGAATTTTTAGTTATTGCAATAATTTTAATATCAAATCTTTTACAATAATTTATTATATCAACCAATTCTCTTGATTCACCGCTATTTGAAATCGCAATCACTACATCATTCTCAGTAATCATACCTAAATCACCATGACTGGCTTCAGCTGGGTGAACAAAAAATGAAGGAGTACCTGTTGATGCTAACGAAGCGGCAATTTTATTTCCGATATGTCCGGATTTTCCCATGCCTGTTATAACAATTCTTCCCGTCGCATTTTGCATTAAATCTAAAGCAAAAGTCAAATTCTCTAAAGCAACCGAATCTTTTAAATTATTAATAGCCTCTATTTCTGCACTTATAGTTCTTAATGCGGAATCTCTGTCCAATTTAGATTTGTTTTCTAATACAACTGTCATACAATACTCCTTAACTTTAAGTTTATTGTACTATAAAGGGCGGGATTTTCCAAGAAAATCCCGCCCTTTTTAATATATTCTTAATTTTCTACATATTCTCTTAAGCGTTTGCTTCTATTTGGATGTCTTAGTTTTCTTAAAGCTTTTGCTTCAATTTGTCTGATACGTTCACGTGTAACACCAAACAACTGACCGACTTCTTCCAATGTTCTTTGACGACCGTCATCCATACCGAAACGTAATCTCAATACATCTCTTTCACGAGGAGATAATGTACAAAGAACTTCTGCCAAGTCTTCTCTTAAAAGTTCAGATGCCACAGTTTTTATAGGTGCATCAGCTTCTTTATCTTCAATAAAATCACCTAATCTTGAATCTTCTTCTTTACCGATTGGAGTTTCCAAAGATAAAGGTTCTTGAGCAATTTTAACAATTTCTCTTAATTTTGAAATTGAAACACCCATTTCAACCGCTAATTCTTCTTCGGTCGGTTTTCTTGAAAGCTCTTGAGCTAATCTCCGAGTTACTTTTTTAAGTTTATTAATTGTCTCAACCATGTGAACAGGAATACGAATTGTTCTAGCTTGATCTGCGATTGCTCTTGTAATAGCTTGTCTGATCCACCAAGTTGCATAAGTTGAGAATTTAAAACCTCTTTCATGGTCAAATTTTTCAGCTGCACGTATAAGACCTAAGTTTCCTTCTTGAATAAGATCTAAGAATAACATGCCACGACCGACATATTTTTTAGCAATACTTACAACTAATCTCAAGTTTGCTTGAACCAATTTACGTTTTGCAATTGCTCCCGGAGTACCGCCTTGAATAATTTTACGAGCTAATTCAATTTCTTCCGCTGTTGATAACAATTTAATCCTTCCGATTTCTCTTAAATAAAGTCTTACAGGGTCTTCAACAGCAAGACCTTTCGGAGCTTCTAAATCATGTTCAGAGTCCGGCTCTTCTGCATCAGAAGAATCCATCATGTAAAAATCTGCGCTTTTTACACCGCTTAATTTTGAAGTTTCAATAATATCTTCAATATTATCAGTACCTAAATCGGTTTCGATATAATCAGCACCGTCTTCATCTTTGTCAGCGTCAAAATCTAATAAATCTAAATTTTCATCTTCCATAACGCTTACTACTGATGATCTTGAGTTTCTTTTTTGGGTCATTATTTATCTCCAGTCCTTAACTTGATTTTGTCTCTAAGTTGCATTTGTAACTTCAGTGCTTCTAAGTCATCGTCATTGACTTCTCTGTATTGCTTTCGGAGTTGCTCCGATTCACGCTCCTGATAGCACCTTTTGAGTCTTATTATATTTTCCCTAACTGCTCGTTCCATTTCGTCCTCTGCGAGTCCGTTAAACGCTTCTGACATCTCTATCAGATCAGTTAGTATTTGTGTTAAGTTATCATCCTCAATGAATTCAGTGTATAAACTTTTTGTCAATTCCCTAACATTATTTATTGTACATGCCAATTTGTCAATTGTATTTTTTACAATTATTAATGTTTCATCTTGAATAATATCTTGAGGTAACAATTCGTTTAATTTTTGGTAGTTATTTGAACTGCTGTTTGATAGAAAAACGCTCAATAAATTTTTTTGCGCTTTTATTTCAAATTGTGAAGAATTTGTTACAAGTTTTTTTACGGGAGCATGATGAACAGGAGTAAAAGTATCATATTTGCTTAGTTCTTTTAACATTGCAGATTCATCAATACCCAATATTGTAGAAACCATTTTTACATATTCAGTTTGTATAATTTTATTATTAATATCTTTTAAAATTTCCATAATCTTTGAAACAAGTTCCGCTTTTTGTTGCGGAGTTTTTGCTACAGATTTTTCTTTTAAAACATTATTCAATAAAAAATCTATTAATAAAGGGGCTTCCGCAACAAAACTTTTAAAAGCATCTGCACCGATTGTTCTGATAAACTCATCGGGATCTTTACCTTGCGGAGGGGACACAACTCGAATTTCACATGAATATTTATTATCAGCACTTGTTGATATATGGCTTTCATCAAACTGTTTTACGTTTCCGAGACTGGACAAAGTATCCTTAATAATTTCTCCGCCCCTTTTTGTAGCATTAATTCCTGCACTGTCTGTATCAAAAGATAAAAATATTCGTCTTGATTTTGAATAACGAGCCAACATTTTAACATGGTCAGCAGTTAAAGCCGTTCCGCATGACGCCACGGCATTTTTCACACCGTTGGCCTGAGCTGAAATTACATCAAAATAACCTTCCATAATAATTGCGGAATCTTCACTTTTAATAGCATCTTTGGCTGAGTTTAGTCCGAATAAAGTTTTACTTTTGTTATAAATCAAAGAATCAGAAGAGTTTAAATATTTTGGATTTTGTCCTTCATCAACAGCTCTTGCTCCAAAAGCTACATAATCTCCGTTTTCATTTTGAATAGGAATAATTATTCTGTTTCTGAATCGGTCAATCCAGCCTCCTTGATTAGATTTTAAGATTAAACCGGCCTTTTCTAAAACGTCATCTTTAAACTCTTTTTTTAACTCCTTATATAGAACATCATATTTATTTGTTGCCCATCCTAATGTAAACTTATCAATAACTTCATCAGAAATACCTCTGGTACGCAACGCAGTCATAGCCTTATTTGAATCATCAGCAGAATAAAGTTGTGATTTATAAAATTTAGCAGCTTTTTCACAAGCTTTTAACATTTCAGCTTTTTGATTTTTAGTTTCGTTTGAAGAATTAAATTTTTTAGGTAATTCTATACCGAATTTTTCTGCCAACTCAAAAATTACATCTTTATATTCACGATTCTGAATTCGCACAATAAAATTTAAAGCATCACCGCCGGTACCGCAAGAAAAACATTTATAAATCCCTTTAGAAGGACTTACTGACATTGAGGGTTTTGAATCATTATGAAAAGGACAAATTCCCCAATAATTAGCACCACTTTTTTTAAGTGCAACATATTCAGATACTACTTCTACTATATCCAGCCGGTCTTTAATTAAAGAAACTAGCTCATCAAACGAATTCGCCATTACCATGCCAACATATTAACACGAAAACTTTGAAGAATAAAGCTATGTTTTTTAACTTGAGATGGAAATATGTTTGTTATAGAATTAACAAGTAGCTTGGAGGGAATTAGTATAATGTCAATTGCATTAGAACAAAAACAAGGTTTGATTGCCGGAGATGGTTTATTACCGGTAAAAATGGCACAACACGCAAAAGAAAACGGATTTGAGGTTGTTGCAATCTCATTATCGAATGATAATTACAAATTATTAAAAAAATATTGTTCTAAAGTTTACTCTTTTTGCCCGGGCGAAGTTCAAAAGATAGAAGATACACTAAAGGCTGAAGGAACAAAACAAATTACCTTCCTAGGAAAAGTAAGTAAAACCGTTCTTTTAAAAAGACCGAAGTTTGATTCCAGAGCTGTTGAATTTATCAAAAAAGCGGTAAGACTTAATGATGATAAAGTTATGCTAATGATAATAGAAGAATTTGAAAAAATCGGTATTTCTATTTTGGATCAGACTTTATTTATCAAAAACTTAATGATTCCTTCAGGAGTTTTAGGTAAAATTCAACCTACACAAGAACAAATTGACGATGTAAATTACGGATATTGGTTAGCAAAAGAAATCGGCAAACTTGATATCGGTCAATCAGTTGTAATTAAAGACAAAATGATTATGGCTGTTGAAGCTATTGAAGGCACTGATAAGTGTATTAAAAGAGGTTGTAAAATCGCTAAGAAAAACGGAAGAATTGTTAAAGTTGCAAAGCCTTCTCAAGATAAAAGATTTGACATTCCGGCTATCGGTTTAAGAACTTTAAAAACAATGCAAAAAAATAAAGCTGATTTGATTGCTGTAGAAGCCGGCGAAACAATTATTGTTGACCAAGAAGCGGTAGTTGATTTTGCAAACAAACATAATATTGTAATAATGGCAGTTTAATTATGAAAAAAGTTTTTATTATAACAGGAGAACATTCCGGTGATATGCATGCCGGCAAAGTTGTTCAAATTTTAAAAGAAAAGAATCCTGAAATTGAAATCCAAGGGATTGGCGGAGAGAATTTAAAGAAGGCCGGTGTTACGCTTTTTTGCGACCATTCAAAAATGTCCGGATTTGGCATTAATCTAAAAATGATTATAGATCATTTAGCTTTGGAAAAAGACGTTTGCGAATATATATTGGACGAATTTAAACCTGATTTGGTTCTTTTAATTGATTACGGAACCTTTAACCTAAGAGTGGCAAAAAGATTAAAAGGAAAAGGCATTAAAGTTTTCCATTATATTCCGCCACAAGTATGGGCAAGCAGGAAGTGGAGAATCAAAGGTATAAAAAAATATGTTGATAAAGTTCTTTGCATTTTCCCTTTTGAAGTTGAAATGTACAAAAAAGAAGGAATAGATGTTCATTATTGCGGGCATCCGCTTGTAAAACAATTACCCCCTAAAACAACTAAAGAAGAATTCTTTAATAAATACGGGCTTGACGTAAATCGTCCTTTGGTCTCAATCTTCCCAGGCTCAAGACCTTTGGAATTACATTTTTTAGCTAAAACATTTATTAATTCAGCTAAAAAATTACAAAAAAAACATCCGGAAATCCAATTTTGCATTTCGCATGCACCAAATTTAAGTGATAAAATTTTTGACAAATATATTATAGATACAGATATTAAAATAATAAAAGGTGATAATCATGCACTTTTGAGTGTATCAGATTCATTAATTTTGGCATCAGGAACTGTTGCATTAGAAGCGGCTTTATATCAAACGCCGATGTTAATAGGGTATAAAGGACCTTGGCTGATTTATTTAATATATTTATTGGTGAGATGTATTAAAAGAGTTTCATTGCCAAATATAATATTAGAAAAATCCGTTGTTTCAGAGTTGGTGCAACACAAATTTACCTCCGAAAATATTTGCTATGAAACAGAAAAACTCCTTTATGATAAAGATTATCGTGAGCAACATATTTCTCAACTCGGTGAAGTAAAAGCCTTGCTTTCTGATAAATATTCTGCGCAAGAAGTTGCTAATTGTATTTTGGAAAATTTGAAATAATAATAAATTATTAATTTTTACACTATTCAGTTTACATTCTGTAACATTTTTTTCAAAAATAGCAAAAAAAATATAAAAAACGTTTTTATATGAATAATATTGTAATGTATAGTGTGAGGTAAATGAAATGATATCAATCAATCAAAATCAAAGAGCCCAGATGCAGTCTTTTCAAGGAAAAAGTTCTAAATTATTGCTTAAAAAAGCTAAAAATGTAGCTTATGAATCACAAAATTTATTTATAAAATATCCAAATAAAAATATTGCAGCAAAAGCATTAAAAGAATCAATAGAAAGCTATAAGCAAACTTGGTTACAATTAGTATTAGCAAAAACAAAAATCTCTGCCGAAAGAAAAAGCAAACTACTTGCGGTTCCTTATTCTCAGGTTTGGAAAAATGCTACCTTAAGCGAAAGATTTCAGATACTTTATGCTGGTGTTTTAACTAAATAATCTAATAAGCTTTTATATTTTGCATTAGGAATACTTATTATGTTAAAAATCAATCCGATATTATATAATAACTATAATACTAAAAGGAACAATGGTATATCTTTTCAGGCAAAAAAGCCAATATCTAAGGTTAACGAATTGTCTATGCAGACAAAAATCTTTCTTGTAAGCTCATTGAATTTAATTTTTCATTCTATTGAATACTTTAAAGAAAGAGTGCCTCTTCAAAATAATGAAACTAAAGATTTAGCTGAAGATACTATTATTGTAGATGCGATTGGGGACTATCTTGGAGGTTTAGATCAAAAGGATTTGGATGATAAAAAGAATACTAATTTGCAATATCTTCAAATTTTGCATGAAGCTGCAGAAGGTTTGTCTTATAAAGCCCAAATACTTGATCAATATCGACAAATATTTAATTTAGAATTAAAAAATCAGGCTAAAGATGAATTTATATACAAAGGTAATATTGTAAATGATATTTTGAAAAAAATATTTGATTTACAGCTTTCTTTAAATCATGGAAATATTAGTGAACGAGACGCTTTTAAAGAATATAACGAAATTTTAAAACTTTATGGCCTACTTGTGTAATAGTTTGTTATTTTACAGTTGTTTATGATAAAATAATTATACTTTGAGGGGTTATGAGAGTTAAAATTTTATCATTAATTACAGCACTTTTGATTTCAAATACCGTCTATGCCGAAGATGGTTTGCGAACTTTATTTACCAATAATAAAACTGTAATTTGCGGGATAAATATCAGAAATTTTAACGCAAAAGATATCAACAAAAACAAAATAATTGACGGAAATGAAGTGGGCGGTAATTTTATTAATGCCATTGAAAGGCTCGATGAAATCAAAAAATCCGGAATAAATACCCTGCACCTACTTCCGATTACTCCTGTCGGCAAACTCAAAGCTCTAGGAACAGCAGGTTCTGTATATGCAATTTCAGATTTTTGGTCTATAAACCCTCAACTTATTGATAAAAATTCCTCGTTAACTCCTATTGAACAAGCTAAGCTTTTTATTGAAGAATGTCATAAAAGAGGGATTTATGTTGTTATAGATTTACCAAGCTGCGGAGCTTATGATTTGTTTTTAAAACACCCTGAATTATTCATCAAGGACAAAAAACAATTATCTATCGTTCCGACGGATTGGACAGATGTCAGACTTTTAAACACCGGCACCGATGAAAACTTGAACCAAGATGTTCTTGATGCTCATAAAAAATTTGTTGATATGGTCATTGACCTAAATGCTGACGGCATAAGAGCAGATGTAGCAACTATAAAACCTTATAAATTTTGGGAAGAGCTGATTACATATACAAGGTTGCAAAATCCTGAATTTATGTATCTTGCAGAAGCTTCTGATTCTTGGAGAGAACCACCTTCTAAATATGCGGTATTTACTCCTTATGACAAATTATTACAAGCCGGATTTGACGGATATTATGGTAGCTTTTTCAACCTAAAAGATTGGAAGACCTCCTCTGAATTTTTTGAACATATTAAATTCAATAAAAAACTTTTAACATCATATCCGGACAATAAAAGTGTAATACTTTCATTTACAACACACGACGAAGTAAGTCCTGTAATTCTGCATGGAGAAGATTTTTCGGTTATGATTTGTTGGTTGGAAGCAACTTTACCTTTTAATCCATATTTTATTGACGGATTCCAATCCGGAGATGATTATTTATACCCTTGGGCAAATACAAAAGCTTCTGAAACACAAACTGACGATGATTATTATTTTGTTCACAGAGGAAAATTGGATATTTTCAATTTTTCAGCAAAACCTGAAGGAAAAAGTTTATTAGTCAAAGATAATTTCAAAAAAGCATTTGAATTCAGAAACAATAATATAGATTTGATAACAAAAGGAACTTTTACTCCGCTTAAATGTGATAAAGAAAAAGTTTTTGCGTATTCAAGAACATACCAAGGTCAAACAATTGTTGTAATCGGAAATTTGGATCATAAACATTCACAAAAAAGAGCAATGATTAAAATTTCCGGATTAAAAAAGAACCAAAAACTAAACATCATTCACGGAATGGCTAATTATAAAGTCAGAAAAAATACATTACTAACCGATTTAAACGCCGGAGAAATAAAAGTTTTACGAATCGAAGACTTTTCTTTATAATAAAATTGTATGAAAGAGGAAATATAAATGAAACAAAAAATAATGTCAGGGATGCGTCCCACCGGTAAATTACATTTAGGACACTATCTTGGTGTTATTGATAACTGGGTAAAATTACAAGACGAATATGATTGCTATTTTTCTGTCGCAGATTGGCACGCATTAACAACTAAATATGACAAAACAGAAACTATGAAACAAGATGTAATTGACGTTGTTATGGATTGGTTAGCTTGCGGAGTTGACCCTAATAAAGCAACTATTTATGTACAATCTCTTGTTCCGGAAACTGCAGAGTTACATATTTATTTAAGCATGATTACTCCGCAAAACTGGGTAGAGCGTGACCCGACCTTAAAAGATATGGCAAAAATCTTAAAATCTAAAGAAGGAATGGCTTCTCAAATAAATTATGGATTAATGGGATATCCTGTACTTATGACAGCAGATATTTTAACATTCAATGCAGACTTAGTTCCGGTGGGAATTGACCAAGTTGCTCACGTAGAACTTACAAGAGATATTGCAAGAAGATTTAATAATATTTATAACACTGATTTCTTTGTTGAACCTCAACCGAAATTGAATAATTGTTCACTAATTTGCGGTTTGGATGGTAACAAAATGGGTAAATCATTCAACAATGATATTAAAATCTCTGATACTGCTGAAGTTACGGCTAAAAAAGTGATGTCTGCGATTACTGACAGAAGCAGAATGAGAAAAGATGACCCAGGACACCCTGATGATTGCGAAGTAGCTTTCAAATACTGGAAAATATTCGGAGACGGAACTGAAATTGAAACCGTTAAATGCGAATGCGAAAAAGGTCTTAGAGGTTGCGCAGATTGTAAACGTCAACTGGGTGCAAAAATAAACGAACGTCTTGCTGAAATTCGAGAAAGACGCAAATATTACGAAGAACATCCGGAAGAAGTTCGTAAAATAATAGAAGAAGGCTCTACAAAAGCTAGAGTAGAAGCTCAAAAAGTATTAGAAGAAGTTAGAAAACTTATAAGAATGTATTAGTATCAAAAAATTTATTTACAGGTTTCTAATATTATATGAGAATTCTTTCCCCGATAAAAAATATCGCATTTACGACGGCTTTATCTTTATCAGCAGTTGCTTATGCTCAAAAACCTAACTATGCACCGCCTTTGTTACAAACATTAGCGGATACTTTTGAGTATCAAAATGTAAGCCAAATGGTTTCACCAAAGGGGGTAAACAACTTATTTATACTTGAAAAAGCTCCGAATCCGTTTATAGAAATCGCCGGAGAGGAAAAAACAGCCTCTATTATCGTTGACATTAATAGAAATATTTTATACAAATACGATGAAGAGGGAAATGCCGTTAATGCTTTTTTAATCGCAAGCGGAAAAGCTTCTACTCCAACAGAAACCGGAGTCAGAATCGTTACTCATATAGAAAGATACCCCTATAAAACAGCACCAAAACATACAAAACGCAGAAAAAACCCTTGGGATTACGGCCCAAGAATAATATTCTTAAATAAAATCGATCCCCAAACAGGAACGCAGTCTTCAACCGGAGAGTTTATTCATGGAAATAATAATCCAAAATCTTTAGGCAAGCACGCATCTAAAGGTTGTATTAGAATGGATAATGAAATAATTAAGCAAATTGCTGCGGAAACAAAACAGGGTGATATAGTTATTATTCAATAATAACTTATTTTTTCTTATCTTTTTCAGCTCTTGTTCTGACAGAAATTCTAATAGGTGTGCCAAAGAACCCAAAAGCTTCACGCAATTTGTTTTCTAAATATCTTTTATAATGCTCTTTTAACAATTCTTCATTGTTTGCAAAAAGTAAAAACATTGGCGGATGAGTAGCCGCTTGTGTTGAATACAAAATTTTCAAACGCTTATTTCTGATTGTTTGAGGCGGATTTAAAGCATAAGCTTCATTTATAACCTTATTTAACAAACCGGTAGAAACTCGTTTTGTACATTCAGCATATACTTCCTCAACTTTAGTAAAAATATTATTTAGTCTCTGGTGAGTTACCGCACTAATATAAATTTTTGGAACATAATTTAAAAACGGGATTTCATGTTCAATCATTTTTTCAAATTTATTAATGGTATTTGCTTTTTTATCTTCAATCAAATCCCATTTATTTATTGCAATAACCATACCTTTGCCGGCTTCGGTAATAATAGAAGCAATCTTTTTATCCTGATCAGAAATACCATTTACGGCTTCAGTAGCATCTATAACCATCAAAGCTACGTCACATTCTCTTATTGAACGAATAGCTCTGTCAACGGCAAACTTTTCGACCCCATAATCAACTTTTGATTTTTTTCGGATACCTGCAGTGTCGATGATTACAAATTCTCTGTTATTATAAGTCAATCTTGAATCAATACTGTCTCTGGTTGTTCCTGAAATATCAGATACGATAACCCTTTTTTCACCCAATAAAGCATTAACAATGGAAGATTTACCCGCATTTGGACGACCTACAATAGCAATTTTTATAGTTGAATCTTCTTCGATTTCTTCATCAATCTCATAATCTTCAGTTATTAATTCTAACAAATCTCCAACACCACCGGATCCATGAAGTGCTGATATAGCAATTGGCTCACCAATAGCAAGCGAATAAAAATCGCTTATCATAGTTATTTGATTGCTTGAGTCAACTTTATTAACGGCTAAATATACAGGCTTTCCGGATTGTCTTAAAATATTAGCTATATCATAATCAACAGGAGTTGCTCCTTCAATCCCATCTACAATAAAAATAATTTTTTCAGCTTCTTCACAAGCAATTCTTGCTTGGTCGTAGATAGAAACCATTATTTCATCTTCATCTCCCGGAATAATTCCACCGGTATCAATAACCGTAAATTGCTTATTTTGCCATTCAACATCAAAATAAATCCTATCTCTCGTAACTCCGGGAAGGTCATCAACAATTGACTGTCGCTTTCCGACTAAACGGTTCACGAAAGTTGATTTACCGACATTTGGACGTCCTACTACAGCTATTGTGGGTTTTCTTTTCATAAAAAAATATTACCATGAACAAATTTATTTACAAAACAAAAGAGCTTCTAATCAGAAGCTCTCTTATTATATCTTTTAACCGATTACTTGTTGCCGTAACGTTTGTTAAATCTTTCAACTCTACCTTCAGAGTCAAGGATTTTTTGTTGTCCGGTGTAGAACGGGTGACAGTTTGAACAAATTTCAACTGTAATATCTTCTACTACTGAACCAGTTTCAATTTCGTTACCACATACACATTTGATAACTGTTTTTTTGTAATCAGGGTGTAATTCTTTTTTCATTATAGACCTTCTTTCCTTCAAGATTCCAAACTTGAAAAGTTTTATACTTCGACCTTCATTATTGTAATCCGCTCATAATTTATTTGCAAGCATAAATCCTTAACAAAAAGGTATTAACAAAAATAAACCCCTTTATTATTAGGTTTTAGACCTTAATTGTAACAAATTGTAAATATTTACTCAAAAATCCTAAAGTTTTTAAAAAAAATGCCGATATACATATTACAAAAGGAAAATAAAAAGGAGTAACAGATATGACAGACGGTATCGGAAGAATTTTTGGCGGTAACAATTACGGAGTTGGCGGATATGTACCTCAAAAAAGAAATGAAGAAGATGTTCAAGATAACGCTAAACAGCCTACTGTTAACCATGAAGAAACTTTAGTAGATCCATCAAAAGTAATGGAATTTATGGCTAATAATAATTACTTTATAGCACCGGTTAAAGCTACAACTGTTGGAACAGTTGATGCAGCGACTCAAGACAGAATTACCGGCTATATGGAAAACTTTGAACTAATCTACGGAATTGTTGCTGAAGAATTCGGAGAAGAAAATGCTCCTATGGTAATGGATTTCGTAATGGATCGTTTGATGGGAATGGCAGCATAATTTGCCATAATATAAATTTTAAATGATAAACTTCTACACTATTAATCAAAGGCTATAACTTAGCCTTTTTTTTTGCAAAAAAATACAGTACAAGTTTTTGAACTCGTACTGTATTTTAATTTAATAAATTTAAACAGTTGCTAATTTAGCTGCACTTTCAAGAGCCAAAGTAACTGTTGTAATATCACAAACTGATGATGGACCAAAGTATTGAATAGCACCCGGGAATAGGTATCTGTCGTTCATAGCCCAATCTTCTCTGTTAGCTTCTAACTTTTTGAACACAGGACCGTCAAGTTCTACTAAAGCTTTTTTAATAACAGGCTTCATTTCACCGTGACGTCTTTCCATATTCATCATCATAGTTAGAGGAACACCACCAGCAATCCATTGGCTTGCAGGAGCTGTTAGGTTTCTAACTGATGATAAATATCCTGTTAGACCGAAGTTAATCAAAGCAAATGCGTTAAAACCTAATGAGTAGCAATAGTCTGCATCAAAATTAGAAGGGAAAGCACAACGACCTTCGTAACCGAAGAAGTGTGATTGAGTTGAGAATTTACCACTGAATTTTCCTTCTTTTTTCAATGAAGCTAATTTTTCTTCAACCATAGAGATTAAAAGTTTTTCAGTTTCGATTTTTGAAACTTGAACATTACCGTGTGGGTCTCTATCCATCAACAATTGAGATTTAATTAAGCTTGGTAATGATTTGAATACTGAAGCATTTTCGCTAGAAAGTGTATTTTCAATAATAGCAATTTTTTCAGCATCTGTTCCGTTTGCGTAGCTTGAATCTTTTTCAAGAGTTGGCATAATATCATTCAAGTTTGCAATCATTGTTTTTAATTCAGGAATAAATTCAATTAAACCTTCAGGAATAACTGCAATACCGAAGTTTCTACCAGCTTCAGAACGTCTAACAACGATATCTGTAATATAATCAATGATTGAAGAAAGTGACATTTTCTTTTGTTCAACTTCTTCAGAAATCAATGTAATATTCGGTTGTGTTTGAAGAGCTGCTTCGATAGCTACGTGAGAAGCACTTCTACCCATAATTTTTACAAAGTGCCAGTATTTTTTAGCTGAATTAGCATCTCTTAAAATGTTACCGATTAATTCACCATAAGTCTTAGTAGCTGTATCAAAACCGAATGAAATTTCAATTTGTTCGTTTTTCAAGTCGCCATCGATTGTTTTAGGACATCCGATAACTTGAATACCAGCATTATTAGCAACAAACCATTCAGCTAAAAGCGCTGCGTTAGTGTTAGAGTCGTCACCACCGATGATTACAACTGCTGATAAGTTAAGTTTTTTACAAACTTCTAAAGAAGATTTGAATTGTTCTTCTGTTTCAAGTTTTGTTCTGCCAGATCCGATAATATCAAATCCGCCTGTATTTCTGTATTCATCAATAAATGAATCAGTAAATTCTACGTATTTACCTTCGATAATACCGCTTGGACCACCTAAGAAACCATAAAGTTTGTTAGCTGAATTTGCTTGTTTCAAAGCATCATATAAACCAGCGATAACGTTGTGTCCACCAGGAGCTTGTCCACCTGAAAGAATTACGCCTACGTTTCTGATTTCAGAAGTTGAAGATTCTGAAGATGTTTCAAAAGTTACGGTTGGTTTTCCATAAGTGTTTTTGAATAAAGCTTTGATTTCTTCTTGGTTAGCAACAGATTCAGTTGCAGAACCTTCTTTAGATACTAAATGATTGATACCATTTGCCAAAGAAGAAGGCAATTTAGGTTGGTATTTCAATCTTTCGATTTGTAATGGTGATAAGTTTGTCATATCAATATTCCTTTCTTCTTATGATGACTAAATTATATCCCAAAAACATTTAAAAAACACCATTTATAAAGAAAGTAGCAAAAAAAAAATTTACAGGCGTTCTTAAAAACAGAAAGGTCTTTTTATGAATATACAAACTAATCACGGTCTAGGATTCAAAGCTCTTATTCCAAAATCAGAATACAAAAGTGTAATCCTAAAACTTACACCAAAAGATAAAAAGAAAATAAGCGAACTTATAACAAAAAAGAGTCAAATTGAGCTTGAACTTGACAGCGTAGAAAAACTTTTAGATAAAAAGAAAACCTTGCTTGGTTCATTTAACTTGTCCTGTCGTCACCAAACACTATTAGGCGAAATAGCTCTTATCGAAGAAATGATTAAAAATATTAAATTAAATCGATTAGAAAAACAGAAAAAGAAACTTAACAAAATTGTTTAGTGGTGCAATAGTAGAAGACTTGCCCAGATTATTACAACTCCCCACATAACACCTGAAATTGCATAGTGCCAATCTCCGTATTCATGTGAAAGTGGCAACAGTGTATCAAACGCTATATAAATCATTATTCCGACAACTGCAGCTAAAAAGAACCCAATAAACATATTAGGTAAAAACCAGCTTAACAGACCTAGCCCTATTAATGCTCCTAAAGGTTCTGTCATACCTGTCCAAAAAGAATACCATATAGCTTTTCTTTTTTTACCAGTAGCATGATATATAGGCAAAGCCACCGCAATACCTTCCGGAATATTATGTAATGCAATAGCTATAGCAACAGAAATTCCTATCGTAAGATCTTGAGAAGAAACCAAAAATGTACCTAACCCTTCTGGAAAATTATGTATAGCAATTGCAATTGCAGTCAAAATTCCGGCTCTTTTTATTCTGTGAGTTCTTTTACACTCAAAATCACAACCTTCACCCAAATCTTCTTCAACGTGATCCGGCACAAAGGTATCAATTAATTTTGAAATAAGGACACCGGCAATAAAACCAAGAAAAACCATCCACGAATAATTATTAGGGAAATAGGTTTTCAACAAATCCTGAGCCGAATGCATAATTTCAGTTAATGAAACAAAAATCATTACTCCGGCAGAAAAACCAAGCCCCAAAGATAAAACCTTCATATTGTTTTTGTTAACAAAAAAGGTTATAAATCCACCGATTATCGTCGCTAAACCGGCTAAAAAAGTCATTAAAAGTGGTAATTGCCAATCTTGTATCATAATTTTTCCTTACAAAAAAAATTGTATCATAAAAATTTTGTATTTAAGATTCTTTTTTTATACCTTTTATTAAAAATATTAGAGGAATAATAACAATACAAGCAATAGCAAAAACTCTGAAAGCATCAATAAAAGCTAACAAATTAGCTTGTTGCATTAATTGTTTATAAATCATATTTTGACCAAGATAAGTTGCAGTATGAACATCTACCGTATTAATAAAAGCTCCGGACATCGCCTGCAAACATTCAACATAAGGTTGGGTATAGTCATTAAGATGTTGTATAAGCATAAACTGATGTTTTTGTCCGCCACGAGAAAGTAATGTTGCAACAATAGAAGTACCGAAAGCTCCGCCAATATTTTTCAACAAATTCTGCAGTCCGCTTGCATTCGTCATTTGCTCATTTTTTATTGTCGCCATTGATAATGTTATAATCGGAATCATCGCCAAACCAAGCCCTAAACCGTAAAGAATATTCGGAATAGCAATATTTACAGGTGCAATTTGAAGATTTAATGTTCCTAACTGCCATCCTGCAACGCCCATTAACACAAGCCCTATGACAACTAACAATCTGTTATCAATTTTATTGGACATTGTTGCACATAACATCATTGCACATAGAGCACCTATCCCACGTGGCATCATAGAAAGTCCGCTTCTGTATGCATCATATCCCATTAGAGCTTGTAAAAATTGAGGAAGAATTGCTAACGAAGCAAGAAGAACCCCTTGCATTACAATTTGAACGGCTGTACCTATGAAATAATTCTTATCCTTAAATACAGACAAATCAGTAAGAGCTTCTTTATTTTTAATTTGAGAAATAAAAAATGCAACACCGGTAAATAATGAAAACGCAGACAACCAACAAATCCAAGGCGCATTAAACCAATCTGCATTATTACCTTTGTCTAAAACAATTTGTAGTGAAGCCAAAAAAGCACTCAACAAGAAAAAGCCCAGAAAATCAGCTTTAACCCCTTTTTGTTTTTGTGCATAAGGCGGGTCATAAATCAAAGCTTTTGACAAGCCTAATGCCAAAACTCCAATCGGTAAATTTATGAAATAAATATATGGCCAAGACCAGTTTTCAGTAATCCAGCCACCAATAACAGGACCGATAATAGGCGCAATTACAATTACCAAACCAAACATCGCCATAGCTTTACCACGTTCAGCCGGTTTAAAATTTTCCAACAATATAGCTTGAGATACCGGCAATAACCCGCCTCCGCCAAAACCTTGAAGTATCCTTGCAAAAACCATTGTTTCCATGTTTTGAGCAAATCCGCAAAGTGCAGATGCTAATGTAAATAAAATTATTGAAAACATAAAAAAGTTTTTACGTCCCATAACTTTACTAAACCAACCAACCATAGGAATAACAATACCACTTGCAATTAGGTAACTCGTCAAAATCCACATTGACTCTTCACGACTGACGGAAAAACTTCCTGCCATATGAGGAAGTGCCACGTTAGCAATGGTTTCATCCAACACAAACATAAAGGCAGACGCCATAGTCGGCAAGCAAGCCAACCAAGGATTTATACCATTCTTCTCTTCAATTGATTCAGCCATTAATAACCTCTAAACCTATTGAGAAAAGTTTAACATATATGTGTAGTAAATGCAACATGTTGCATTTACTACTATCGGATTAAAAATACTCAGATTTATTTAGCCTGAATTTACGATGAATCAAAACAATTGGCTATTAAAATATAATTATACATAGGAGAACTCTATGAAAAAGTATTTAATTCTAATCGCCACAATAACCGCCTTACCGACATTTGCAACTTGTCCTATAGACGAAGAATCCGGAACTTGTTCTATCGCACAATTTGAACAAAGAAAATTACAACAAACTTACTCTCCTTCAAAAACTATTAATGAATTTTCCGGTTCACCTGAAGCCAGACTTAAACCGGCAGAAAAAGTTAAAAATACACCCGAATTGCAAGATTTTGGAAACCAACCGAAAGATTACAGTTACAACGCTGATTGCCAATTCGGAATATGCAAAAACAATTCCGGAGCTCCCCGTTTATTTGACAACAGAAAACCTAAAGATTAAAAAAATAGAGGCACAGTTTTAATAAAAACTGTGCCTCTATTTTAATTTATTAAACTTGATTAAAGCATATTTCTTCTGATTTTTTCTTTTGCTTTATCGATTTCTTTTATTCTCTTTTCAATAGCTTTTACTTGTTTTTTAAGAGCAGCTCTTTCTGATTTAACCAATTTGTATTGAGCATCGACATCTGCATATTTGGTTTTACAATTTAATAAATCATTACGTATATCTACCTGAGCATTTTCTAATTGAGAAATTGCATTTTGAATATTCCCGTTTCCGATTGCTTCACTCTCAGCCATTGCATTAATTGTTTGACCGGTTAAAGAAGTCGGCACAGGTTTCCCGTAAGATGTATCATTGAAATTTAACGGTGTAAATGCGTTACCGTCAGCGTAAACGGCACTGCTTAGTAATACGCTTAAACCTAAAGTTAAAACTACTTTTTTCATAACAACTCTCCTTTTATCTACAAGAATCTATTGTAATCATATTTTATAAACTAAAATGTTACATCCTTTAATAAATGTATTTAAAGTTTTTATCTTTTATGAACTTAACATTCTTAACAACTTATTGAAATTCACAATTAAAAATGATAGTATCCGTAAATAATCTATTTGTTTTTTTAGTGTGTATTAGGAGGTTACTATGAAAATTAATTCAGTAGGGTTACAAAATTACAACCCTAATTCAAAGGCAAAATTATCGCCACAAACTATTCACAGAGTGCATTATGACTATTATGCTTGCAAACCTAATGTCAACACCTTAGACAGAATTGTCGAAAAGATTGCTAAGCTAGGTAACAAAAATACAATAATAGATATCGGAGTTTCCAGAATGGAAGGCACAGGAAGTTATTTCAGGTATGATGGGGAGGATATAGAATGTGAGGATGGTCCTTTTAGAAATCTCTCTTTTTCAAACACAATATTCCCGGGAATTACAATTGATGACAGATGGAGAGTTCGTGATGAAGAAACTCTTGAAAAGTTTGTTAATAACCTTTCAAACAAAACTGTAAGAAAATACGAGCAAGAATTATTTAAAATTTATGCACAAAATAACTCAACTTTTAAACCTTTAACGCTCGTTGAAAGTTTAATAAATAAACTTGAAATGGATATTAATAACAGAGGCTTCTTAATGAATCTTTTAGAAAAAGCAAAGGAAATGGAAGCATCGAGAGCTAGTGATAATTTATCGAAACTACAAATAAACCTTGATGCTGAAATTCTTGACAAAAAAATTGCTAAAAAGAACGATGAATACATCAGAAAACTAGTCACTAACGGCTAGACTTCAAAACAAAAATGCTTAATATAATCTGCACTATAGCACACATAGTGCAGATTTTTGTTTTTTACATAAAAAAACAGCTTTTTGTTAAGTTATGTAACAATTTAGCCAAAAACATTAAAGTTTTTGACTAAATATGCCGTAAACAATAGTAAGGAAAAGACAAAAAGGAAAAAACACACTATGGGAATGGCGGCATCGCAAGCAAGATTACTATCATTAACAGGTCGGCTTCATGACGTTGAGCTAAAAGCTCAAGGCATAATGTCAGAGAAGTTGGCTCTTGCTACGCAAAAAGATGCAATCTACCAAGAATATAACGAAGCTTTAGAAGCTACCTCAATAAAAGTTGCATACTGGAACGATGATGCAAGCACAAGACTTGTTGACGCAAATTACAATAGCTTATGCAACTATAACGAAAACAGATGTCAACAATACGCTCTTAGAGATAATAAAACCGGAAAATTAATTGTCTCTCAAGAAGTAATGACAGCTTTCAATGATTACGGAAACGATAAGTATGCATTCGCATACTCCATGGTTGGTTTCAAAAAAGAGGATCATAACTGGGATCAAAACTTCCCTACATCATCACAAATCGGAGTTGGTAAAGCTCAAGATGACTTTGGTATTGAATGCGAAATCGGCACCGGATACAGTGCTTATATGACAGAGTGCGAACAAGTTGTTTATGACAAATACTGCAACAGTGACCCGACATTAAAAGAAAAATATGCAAATATCAGCAAAGCTGAGGATGATTTCCTTAGACAAGATGCTCTTGATGATTTCAGATCATACTTATACCTTAAATATGAAAAAGAAATTTACGCTCAAGTTAACATCAATAAAAACGGTGTTAAAGGAGAAGACTACAGTGTTTCTAACCCTAACTTAGATTGGGAAGATTTAAAAGACGAATTCAATTTCTATGTAAACCTTTGGGAAGCAATTGATGAAGCCGGAGGTTGTCAAGAAGTTGACACACAATATGCTTCAGGAGAAGAAGGCAACGACTGGTTACAAAACATGGTTGAAGCAGGATTATTAACAATTCTTGAATTTAACAAAAAAGGTAACGACAGAGTCTGGACTGAAACCAGTGTTGCAACAAGTACTAATAACAACTACTTACAAGAAGTTGAAGCTGACGACGCCGAGATTAAAAAGGCCGAAGCTAAATATAATCACGAGTTAGACCTAATAAATTCTAAAGATAAAAAATTCGATACAGAATTAAGCAAACTCGAGACAGAGAGAAGTGCAATAACAAAAGAAATGGATTCAATCGGCAAAGTCCGTGACGAAAACGTTGAAAGAACATTTGGTATATTTAGTTAGATGTAAGAATTCCTATCGAGGAAATAATTCCTCAAATTTTCCTATTTTCCTTTTCCTTATTTTTAGCCGCTTGCAAAAAGCGGTTTTTATTTTTTATTCGCCAATAATCTTTTTATAAATCAAGGAAGATGCTTTAACAATAAACTCTTTACCTTGAGGGGCATTATGAGGGCGATTTGCTAAGATAACAACAATATATTTTTTCCCGTTTGGAGCATATACAATACCTGCATCACCAAGCATTGTTCCGATATCACCTGTCTTGTGAACAAAAATTGCACCTTCGCCTAAACCCGCTTTGATGAGCCTGTCGTTCTTAACATGACTCATATAGTCTATAATATATTCTCTGGAATTTATATTTAAAAACCCTGGGTTATCCAAATTATAAAGGATTTTTGCCATATCAGCCGCAGTTGTTTTATTAGTACCTTTTAAATCCGGCAACCAAGTTCTCACATAAGTTTTTGATATACCCCAATCACGAAGTCCGATATTTACATCATCCATCCCGCCAATTTTAGACATAATCATATTTGTTGAAGTATTATCAGAATCTTCAATCATAATTTTTGCCAAATAATCCATCGAATACATTCTACCGGCTTGTGAATACTGTAGATTTCCGGAACCTGAAGAACGATATTGCTCTGTCATTTTCATTTCATCATAAATAGTAAACTGATTTGCCTCTATTGATTTAAACATTCTTACTAACACAGGTATTTTTATAATACTTGCAGCAGGATATAATTCTTCAGAATTTAAATCAACATATCTACCTTGCTCATACTCCCATACATACACTGAGGGTTTAATTGTAGGGTATTGATTTTTAAGAGCAATTAATTCGTTTTTCAAATCAAGCATTTCAGAGGTTTGATACATAGTTGTGACTTCACTATGAGTTTTTTGAATGGTCGGAGTAAGTAACAAAGTGTTTTGAAACATATCGTTACTCAAATAATTATTTACAGGATATGCAATATTTTGCATATTTAAAGAAGTCGAAAATGCCGGATTTTCAACTAACATCGTTGAAGGATACTCGGTTTCAATCTTCCAATCAAATGGATAAAACACCTGTTTTACCAACCCGTGATAAGCTGTCGGAGATACAAAATAAATAAATGCCGATAAAAAAGATAAGGTCACACTAAGCCTAAAAAACTCAAGAAACCAATTCTTTTTCTTACGAGGTTTAACACGCTTGCGCACAACTCGCTGAGGCGTAGCATACCTTTGAGGCAATGCTTGAACCGATTGAACTTGCGCATATTGCTTATAAGCGTACAAAATTAATCCCTCCGAAACCCATCTTATTGAATAATAACACTAGGCATGCCCTGTTAAATCCTTCATATGGTCGAAATCGATTTTACTTCTTTTAACCCGCCAAAGATAACAACACTATGATTGTCACAATAAATACACTTATCGTAAAAACAATAATTAATTTTACGACGGGATGTATAAACTCATAATTAGAGTCATCATCCAACTCAAGCTGCTTGATTACACTCTTAGAAAAATCACCCCGTAAATCATTTTTACACTTCCTGAAAGAATCATTCATCAGTTTTCTGATATTATAATTACTTTCCAATTCTCTTCGAGCTTTAGGATTAGAAATTGCATATTTTTTGAGCTTCACATTCTCTTCATTTGACAACTCATTATCTATATATGCCGATAAATTCGTTTTAAAAAGCCCCAAAGAAGAAGTGAGAACCGAATTTTTTTCCATATCTGCTCCGTACAAACTTCTATTTTCATATTTTTTCAACAAAGATTCCTTTAAATCTTTCAGCATTGAATCAACAATTTCAAACTTAGCTTTACAGGTCGGACATTCACTTAAATGAGCTTCAACCTGTTGTTTTAAGGAATTACTCAATTCTCCTTCTATATAAAACGATATTAAAACATCCATCTGATTACACGTAAGCTTCATAAAACTCCTTTACACAAATTCTTTCAACATTGTTTGCAACTTTGCCCTTGCTCGAGCAATTCTTGATTTAACAGTACCTATAGCAGAATTCGTCATATCGGCAATATCCTGATAACTTAACCCTTCATACTCTCTAAGCACCAAAGGAATTCTTAAATCTTGCGGCAAAGCCAACAATGCAGTTCTTACCAATTTTTCAATCTCAACATAAAAGCATCTTTCACCGGGATCACAATTGATATTATCCTTTATTTCATCAAACTCTTTTTCTAAAATTTCTATTTTTTTAACGGATTTTCGACGAACAAAATCATAAAAAACATTTATTAAAATTTGATCAAGCCAAGATTTAAACCTATCAACATCCTTCAATTTATCAATAGATTTTACCATCTTTAAAAGAGTTTCTTGAGTCAAATCTGCTACATCATCTTTTTGAGAAGTCAAATGCATAAATGTTGCAAAAACGTGTTTTTGCACTCTTTTAACCAATTCCTCTAAAGCTTTTATATCTTGAGCCTTAGCCATAATTAACAAATCCGGCAATCTTGCCTTTTTATATATATGTTTTGACATACAAACATTAATCCGCAAATAAAACAAAAAACATATTCCCCAATACGGCATTAAAAAAGCTCCTTAATAAGGAGCTTTTAATTATTTTTCATTTTATTTTTCTATTTTTCTTGAATTCGTTTCGCATTATTTAAATCATCGTCATCAATTTTATTAGCTTTACCGGCATCTTCCATTTCTAATTGTTTATTGATAATTACAGTTTGTAAAACTTGGAAACAATTACTAGAAATTAAGTAAAGTAATACACCCGCAGGAATCGGAATGATAACAAACGTGAATGTTAACATTATTGGCATAAATGTATTCATTGATTTCTGCATAGCAGCTTGCGCAGGGTCTTGCTGAGCATTCTTATTCATTGCCATCATTGCTTTTTGTGACAATACCATTGTTAAAGCAAACAATATAATCAAAACTAACACGTCAACATGGAAAGAAGACTCTACAGCTGTTGTTGGCACTGATGCGACCAAAATACCGTCTTTTCTCTCGAAATTAACAACCTCAGTTTCTTTTGTTTGAACATCCATCACGTCAATTTCAGCTTTTTTGATTTGATCTAATTGACTAAATTTCAAACCTAAATTGTCTAAACTGATTTTAAAATCTACAGCTTCCCCAGGAACTAAATCTCCTTGAACTTCAATAGCTTTGCTAGGTTTTTCAATTTTGACATTTAATAAAGGTTCTTCAACACCTTCCAAATACACCTTAGCAGTTTTCCCCGTCATAAAAGTATCAGCCTTACCAACACCAAGAACACCGTCTTTTGACACCCCTGCCGTAGTTTTTAAAGTAGCATCCAATCTTTTAATAAACAAGAATTGAGAATCACCAGCCATTTGAATAAACTGAGGACTCATCAAAGTTGAATACAAAAGAATAAAGATAGGCATTTGAATAAGCAAAGGGAAACAACCTGCCATCGGATTAAATTTATGATCCTTATAAAACTCCATCATTTTTTGCTGCATTTTTTGAGGATCACTCTTATATCGCTCTTGGATAGCTTTCATCTTAGGCTGCAAAAGCTGCATTGTTCTCATAGAGCGTTGTTGAGAAACCCCTAAAGGCCACATCAATGCTCTTATAACGATTGTTAACAATATAATTCCGACGCCATAGCCACCTACTACAGATAACATTTTTAATACGTCAATGGTTAGTGTTGTAAAATCCATAATCTCTTCCCTAAAAAATTTTGTGATACTAATAAAGGTGCGATTACTCGCACCTCTTAAAAATACTTTAAAGATGACCTAAAGTCAAGATTTTGTTTCAACAGGCGGAACTTGAGAGCCTAAAGAATGCAACCTTTTTGCAGGATCAGTTATATGAGTAATTCTTAATCCGAAATTATCCTCGATAACAACAACTTCACCATAAGCAATCAATTTCCCGTTAGCATAAAGTTCTACCGGTTCACCCGCAGCCTTATTCAATGTTACAATAGAACCCTTGGTTAACTCCAAAACCTTTTTAATAGGCAATTCTGTTCTACCTAACTCTACAGTCAATTGTAATTTTACATCAAGCAAAATGTTTAAATTTTGGTTTTGAGGACCTTGCACTTGGTCTAAATCCTCAAAAGAGGCAAACTGCACAGGTTGAACAGTAACAGTAGAACCTTCACTTGCAGATTCTTGCGCAGCCATTGAAGGCTCAAACGGTTGAACAACCTCTTCCGGCGAACCTGCATTTGCTTCTATATTTTCTGAATTTATTTCTTTGAATTCATCATCACCTGGCATCATAAATCCTCTCCTTTATGTAATAGCAGTAAATAAACCCTATTTACTCCTAAAAATAATTCCTCAATAATTCATGCATTTCATCATATACATCAGTAATTTTAACACAAATATTATCTTTTATTGTTCCCGGTCTTGCAAAAAACTTTTTCTCTCCGTTAACTTTTACAATCAAATCGTCTTGAACTTTATTATCAAGCTTAATAATGTCGCCTTCAGTCAATTGTAAAAAATCATCCAAAGTTATACTGCAAGAGCCAAATTGAACCCTTAAATCAACATTTGAAGAATTCAATTTTGATATCATCTTCAAACGTTCCTCATTTGTTGCAACCAAACCTTTTGTTTGGAAAATGTGTTGAGTACTCAAGTGACCTAAAACAGCTTCCAAAACAGGATATGGGAAACAAATACTAAACAAACCAAAATGTTTACCTGAAATTTGAACTTCAAAAGTTAATAACGCAACAATTTCACCGGCTGTTGCAACTTGAATAGATTGATAATTATCATCTAAACTTATAAATTTGCCGGTAACCGGAACAATCGTATTCCACGAATCCTCCAAAGATTGAATTATTATATTAATAACCTTCTTAGCCAAAGCTTTTTCGATATCAGTTAACTCTCTTGTTTGAGCATCTATTGTTCCTAAACCGCCCAACATACGGTTCACAATACAAGATAAAACTTCAAAACTTATACCTAACAAAATTTGTCCGCTTAAAGGTTCAAATTCAAAAACCCCGACACTAATAGGAGAAGGCATCGAACGAACAAACTCTTCATAAGTTAACTGGTCAACAGAAACAATTTCAATCTCAACTCTCATACGCAAATAACCGCTTAAAATAAGCGATATTGCTTTTGAAAACTCTCTATGAATATCTCGTAAAGCTCTCAAATTATCTTTAGAAAACTTATCAGGACGCCTAAAGTTATATAACTTATAACTCTTATGCTCAGAGTCATCTAAGTTAACATTTAAATCATAATCTTTTGTGAGACCTTCATTGTTGTCTATCATTGTCGATATTTATTCCTTATTGAATAATAAATTGTCCAAAACTTACTCTTAAGACTTCTCTGTCGCCTGCTAAGATAGCATTAATATCGTTAGAGATTTGTTCTTTTGCTAATTCTTTTCCGGCAGCAGATGCTAATTCTGCTGAAGTTTTACTGGATAAATTAGTTATAACTGCATCTCTGATTGCAGGCTTATATTGATTCATCTCTTTTTGAATTGCTTCCATCGGATCTACCGGAGCAGGAGCTGCACCATGACCATGCCCGCCACTCTTCGGAGCTTCTGTTTCTTTCGGGAAGTCAGTTTCTTTTTGTGTAACTTCAATTGCAACATTAACCTTTAAATATTTCTTTTGAGCTTCATCACACAAATTTAAGATAAAATCTCCTAAATCAACAATTATACCCCTTTGAATCTCATCTTCCGCAGACTCTGATTCATCAAGCTCTTCTTGAGAAAGTGAAATTGTACTGATTTTTTGTGTTAACAAACTCTCCATTACAAGATAATTTACACCGGCAAAAACCACGCATAAAATCACTGTTGAAACTAAACTTATAATTAAATATTTATTTAATTCTCCGCCTTTTGATCCTTGTTCATTCTCAGCCATACTACTCTCCGATTATATTACATAGTATCATTATATCAATTCTGTTTATATAATTACCACCATTATATGATGTATTCCTTGCAGGAAAAAATTCTCCATACCCTACAGACTTTAACCGATTTTTATCCAAACCTAAATCAAAATCCAAAATCATTGTCTCAACTTTGTTTGCCAAAAGAGTCGAGACTTCCCACTTCGTTAAGCTTTTGAAAGAATTTTCAAAATCTCTTCCTACATGCACTTCTATTATAACAGGATTTTTTATTTTTGCCAAAAAATATTTAATCTTTTCAAATTTTTCAACAATCCCCGCATTTATTTCCAAATCGTCAGGCAAATTTATTCGTAAAATTAGCCCGTAAGGATCCTTTAATATATCTACGTCTTCTTTATTAAAATAGTTAACAGCACTTGTGTACAACTTTTTTATACAACTATCATTAAGTATATAAGAATAGCCTTCAGCACAAACTTTTGAATTTACGACAAATAATATTAATAACAAAAAAAATCTACACATAATTGTATCTTTATACATTTTTAGAAATAAATATATTAGTTTTAGGATTAATTTATTGATTTTAAGAATTTTAAATATTAATATAAATATATGGGGAAATTCGACATTTTTAATAAATTCAACAGTGCTGTACTCATTGTGAATTCAAAAAAAGAAATAATCTTTAAAAACAATGTTTTTAAACGACTGTTTTATGATTTTGAAAACCTTGATAAATTTTCTCACAAGCTAAACTACAACGTATGCGCACTTGTTAGTAATAATGTGGAAGTTCACTCCCCGATACTCCAAGCACTTGAATCAAAAGAAGACTTTTCCGCTCATGTTCTCTATCAGGCATCCGGAAATGATTATTCATATTACGATTTAAACTCAAGCAAAAAAAGAGATTATACAATTTTTGTATTTACCGATGTTTCAGCAAAAGTCGGATTAGAGAAAGCTTTATCAAGAAACACTTCTTATCAAAAGAAAATTCAAAGCTTGGAAACAGATTTTAAAAACTTGGCAAAAATAAAGCAACAAGCTCAATCCCAAGCAATAAAACTTTTATTGCTTAATAACATATCAAATATCATTAGAGAATCGGTTGACTCATCAAAAATCTTAAACTCGGCTTTGGACGAACTTTCCCAACTTTTTGCAGCTTTCAGAGCATATTATGCAGTTTACTCTAAAGATATGCAGGCTTATATAATAAATGAATCTCTACACAAAAAAGACATAAGCAGAAAGATTACTTTTGATAAAGAGACAGAACTTTCGATATCCAAAGCCAAAGTTTTTTGCGCATCATGCATGAAAGAATTTACGGAAGCTAAACCTTTTAACGAACTTGTTCAAAGAATTATCCTTCCTATTTATCACATGAACACAAGAATCGGAGTTATCGTATTACTTACAAAACAAAAAACAAAACTTGATGATGCCCTGGAAGTTCTCGACGGTGTTTCCACACAACTTGGCAACGCTATCATTCAAGCGGAGTTATATCAAAAAAACTCTCGGATGGTCAAAGAATTAACAAGAACTCTTAAGGAATTACAAGAAACTCAACTTAAACTTATTAATTCCGAAAAAATGGCATCTCTCGGTCAACTTGTCGCAGGAGTAGCTCACGAAATAAATACTCCGATAGCGTCGATAAAATCCAATAATGAAATCGCAACTAAGCTCATATCAAAGATTTCAGACGAATCAGTTGCCGAACTTTTAAAAGAGATTAATAATATTGACAGAGAAGCCGTTGAAAGAATTAACCGATTGGTTGTTTCTCTGAGAAAATTCGTAAGGCTGGACGAAGCAGAACTTCAAGATGCTGATATTAATAAGGAAATTGATTTAACCTTAGACCTTATCAGACACGAAACAAAAAACAGAATAACAATTGTGAAAAACTACGGAGAGCTTCCGCCTGTTAAATGCTATCCGAATATGTTAAACCAAGTATTTATGAATATATTGGTAAATGCAACTCAAGCTATTGAAAACGAAGGGGTTATAACT
>JAFQNY010000187.1 GCA_017395765.1 bacterium | reverse complement strand
TTGTTGAGAGTTCAAGTTTAGTACCTGACAACCCGACGGTTTTATTAACAACAGCAGGTATGTTACAATTTTTGCCTATATTTTTAGGGATTCAAAAATCACCTTATGACCCTGCTCGTGCCGCATCTTGTCAAAAATGCGCTCGTGCCGGCGGAAAAGATTCAGATATCGAAAACGTGGGAAGAACACCACGCCACCATACATTCTTTGAAATGTTAGGAAACTTTTCTTTTGGGGATTATTACAAAAAAGAAATTATTGCTTGGGCTTGGGAATTTGTGACAGAAGTACTTAAATTAGATAAAGATAGACTTTGGATTACAATTTTCGAAACTGATGATGAAGCTGGCGAAATTTGGCAATCAGTAGGAGTTCCGGCTGAAAGAATTAAAAGAAAAGGCAAAAAAGATAACTTCTGGGGTCCTCCGGGAGCTTCAGGTTCTTGCGGTCCTTGTTCAGAAATCCACTACGATTTAGGTGAAGAATACAAATGTGACCATCCGGAATGTGGTATTGATACTTGCGAATGCGACAGATGGGTTGAAATCTGGAACTTGGTATTCACAGAACTTTACCAAGATGAAGATGGTAATCAATCACCTTTAGAAAAGAAAAACGTCGATACAGGCATGGGCTTGGAACGTATCACAATGGTTTGCCAAGGCGTTGCTTCAACTTTTGAAACAGACCTTTTAAGACCGATTTTAGACAAAGTATCAGAAATGTCTGGCGTTCCTTATAAAAAATCAGAAAAAACAGATATTTCTTTGAGAATAATAACTGACCACGCAAGATGTGTTTCATTTTTAATTTCTGACGGTGTAATCCCAGGAAATGAAGGCAGAAGTTATGTTTTGAGAATGATTTTAAGACGTGCGCTTAGACACGGTAAGATTTTAGGAATGGAATTGCCATTCTTGTACAAACTCGTTGATACTGTTGTAGAACATTACGGAGAAGCTTATCCTGATTTAGCTAAAAATCAAGCTAAAATCATTGACACTATCAAAAAAGAAGAAGAAAGATTCAACAAAACTCTTGATAGAGGATACAAAATGCTTGATGAATTCATAGCTGAAAAGAAAGATATTGACGGCGAAAGTGCATTCAAGCTTTACGATACTTACGGTTTCCCGTTTGAATTAACTCGTGAAATCGCAGAGGAGAACGGTTTAGCAGTAGATGAAGCAGGTTATAAAGTAGCTATGCAAGAACAAAAAGAACGTGCTAAAGCTGCAACTGCTAAAATTTCCGTAACAGGCGATATTAAATACGCAAAAGTTGAAGAAGAAGTCGGCTCAACTGAGTTTGTCGGTTATGAAGAATATGTTTGCGAAGCTAAAATCCTTGCTCTTATTGAAGGTGAAGGCTATATAGACGTTGTATTAGACAGAACTCCATTCTATGCAGAATGCGGTGGTCAAGTCGGTGATAGCGGATTTATTGTAAATGAAAACCTTAAAGTTGAAGTTTTAACAACATTCAAAGTTAACCAACTTTTTGTCCACAGATGCCAAGTTCTTAACGGCGAATTAACCGTTGGAGATTATGTTTTGGCAATAATTGATGCGGAAAGAAGAAACGAAATCAAAGTTCACCACACTTCAGCTCACTTACTTCAAGCTGCATTGATTAATGTTGTAGGCAACGAAGTTAAACAAGCAGGTTCTCAAGTTGAAGAAAACAGAATGAGATTTGACTTTACTTTCTCAAGAGCAATGACTCCGCAAGAAATTGAAAAAACAGAAAATCTGATGAACCAATGGATAAGTGAAAAACTTCCTGTTCAAACAGATGTTATGGATATTGAAGAAGCTAAATTAACAGGTGCTACAGCATTATTCGGAGAAAAATATGATGATGTTGTTCGTGTCGTATCCATTGGCGGACAAAAAAAATGTAAGTGCGGTGGCGGGGGTAAATGTAAACATTCTCATGGTGAAGCTCCTGAAGTTATCTCAAGAGAATTCTGTGCCGGTACTCACGCTAAATCAACTGGCGATTTAAGACTTGTTAAAATTGTTTCAGAAGGCGCAATCGCAGCAGGAACAAGAAGAATTGAACTTGTTGTTTCAAAAGCTGCTATTGAATATTTGAACAATAAAGTTAAAGTAACAAACGAGCTTGAATCAAGATTCAAAGTTCATACAGAAGAGGTTCTTGAACGTGTTGAAAAACTTGCAGAAGAAAACCGTGAATTACAAAAAGAACTTGCTCGTGTTAAAGAAGAACAAGCAAAAGGTAAATTCGCAACATTCATTTCAAGAGCTCAAGATATTGAAGGCGGTAAGTTATTCATTTCTAAGATTGAAAACTTTGACGCTGACGCAGTTAAAGCGGGTATTGAATTACTTGGTAACAAACTTGGTGATAGCATAATTGTACTAGCCAGTGAAAAAATGGTTATTGCAAAAGTTTCTGATAACTTTGTGCAAAAAGGTATTAATGCCGGCAAAATCGTTGGTGAAATTGCTCGTGCAACCGGTGCTAACGGTGGCGGTCGTCCAAACTTTGCTCAAGGCGGAGTGAAAGACGCAAGCTTGTTAGATGAAATCTTAACTAAAATCGAAAACGATATTAAAGGTTAAAAAGATTTTCAGATTGAATAAAAAATAAATCGGGTTTATCTTTTGATAGACCCGATTTTATTATAATTTAAAACTTTCTAAAACCTTTTTCTTTAGAAATTGTTCTTCCGATAGTTAAAAACTTTTCTTCAAGTTGTTGACGCATTTGAAATTCATTATCATTTATCCCTGTTTTATTCGGATAAATTTCATATTTTTTACGATTACAAACATCAGAAACATTGGGCATAACAACATTTGCACCACTTTGAAGTGCAATTAATCTTCCGTTTGGAATTATTGTCTCCATAGCTGTTGTTGCAGGGATGTTTATATTTGGGAGATTGATTCTTGTTAAAGCCATAACCTTCAATGCAAGCCAAAAATCTCCTTGTTTTTCAGATTTTAAAGGGGTTTGCGAATGCGGAATAAATGGCCCGATTCCAATCATATCAGCATCAATTTCTTTAAAGAATAAAATATCATTTGCTAAAGATTCTATTGTCTGATTCGGAAGCCCTACAAGACAACCTGTACCGACTTCGTAGCCAAGTGTTTTTAAATCTTCAAGACATCGCACTCGGTTTTCAAAACTTGCGTGTGGGTGCATTTTTTCATACAAATCTTTATCCATTGTTTCAATTCTTAGAAGAAATCTGTCTGCTCCGGCTTCACGATATGCTTTGTACTCTTCATACGTTTTTTCGCCGATACTGAGAGTTAAAGCAACATCCAATTCTTTAATCAAGCGAATAATATCGCATAATTTATCAGAATAATAATTATCATCCTCGCCTGATTGAAGAACTATTGTGCGATAACCTAAATCAACTGCTTTTTTTGCTGAATGCAAAATTTCTTCTTTAGAAAGTCGATATCTCTCGACTTCTTTGTTGGGAGAACGTAGTCCGCAATAATAACATTGACGTTTGCAAATATTAGAAAATTCTATTAGGGCTCTCAAGTGGATTTCATCCCCGACATTTTCATGACGAACTCTATCAGCTTCTTTAAAAAGCCAATCATTTTTAGATTTATCAGATAAAATGTCAATCATTTCTCGTTTGTTCATATTAACCCCACCCCCTACCCCCCTCCCTCAAGGGGCGGGGGAATAGAATTATTCAAAAATTTCTAATGACCTTTCTAATATCCCGTTCATATAAGCAATCGCCATGCCGTAATTCACTATTGGAATATTTTGTTCATTTGCTTTTTTTAGTCGTGATTTCATTTCAGCCTCATTTAGCATACAACCGCCACAATGAACAATTAGAGAAAATTTGGATAAATCTTGCGGGAACTCTCCGCCTTGAGTAAATTCAAAATCAAGGTTTTTATTAGTATATTTTTTTATCCAATTAGGAAGTTTAACCGTTCCAATGTCATTGCATTGTCTATGATGAGTACAGCCTTCTGAAATCAAGACTTTATCACCGTCATTTAATTCTGATATTTTTTTAGCGCCATTTACTAAAATATCTAATTCGCCTTTGTAATTTGCCATAAGAATTGAAAAAGATGTAAGAATAATATTTTCAGGCACAATTTTTTTAACTTCATTGAAAGCTTGAGAATCAGTAATAACGTATTTTGGCGTAACCTTTTTTAGAATATCTTCAAGCTCATTTACTCCACAACAAATCGCAGTAGCATGAGCGTCTAAAATCTCCCTAAGCGTGTTTTGTTGAGGTAAGATAATCCTTCCTTTTGGCGCAGACTCATCAATCGGAATCACCATTATTACAATATCACCAGTCTGAAGTCTATCTTTTATAATAAATTTTTCTTTTTTATTGTCGTTTATTAAATGTCCAATTTTTTCTTTTAACTCGTTTATGCCTTCGCCTGTCAAAGCTGAAACATAAAGTTCCCCCGCCCCTTGTGGGAGGGGGGTGCTACGCACGTAAGAATTTTCTATTATTGTATTATCACTACGAGCTATAAGTGCGGAGTTAGGGGGTGGGGTTAAATTTCTTTTTATATATTCAATAACCCCTTCAATATTTTTATCAATATCGTTATTCCAAATTCTTAAAACTTTATATCCCAATCTATTAAGAATTTCTGTTCGATTTTCATCATAATTCTTATTTTTTTCTTCGTTATGTTGACCACCATCAAGCTCTATAATTAACCTTAGTTTCGGACAGAAAAAGTCAACAATATACTTATCTATTGGTTGTTGTCTTCTAAACTTATAACCAAGCTGAGATTTATTCAAATATTGCCATAATTTTTTTTCTTGTTTTGTTGCATTATTTCTAAGTTCTATTGCATTAGACTGTATATTTTTACTAAACTTATGAGAAGCGGTTTTACCCCACCCCCTACCCCCTCCCTCAAGGGGCGGGGATTTTATTAAATCACTCTTATTCCAAACAACCAAATAAGGAATTTTTCTATTTTCAAATTCGCTTATTAAATTTTTATCAAACTCGTTTTCGCCAACTGTTGAATCAATAACCAAAACCGCAATATCAGTTTTATCAAGCACTTCTTTTGTTTTTTGTGTGCGTTGCTCACCAAGCTCGCTTAAATCATTTACTCCCGCAGTGTCTATTATTACCACAGGCCCAAGGGGTAAAATTTCCATTGATTTAGAGACAGAATCAGTTGTTGTACCTTTTATATCAGATACAATAGAAAGATTTTGGTTGACAATAGCGTTTACAAGAGATGATTTTCCACTATTAGTACAACCAAAAAAAGCTATATGCGGACGTTCAGATTTTTGTAATTGCATAGTATTATTTTAGCACAAGTAATTCGGCATTACCAAGCCGACGGTATTGATGATACATTATTATTGTAAAAAAGGTACATTTACAAAACCAATAAAACACAGACATCCGATAAAAATAATCAAAAATAGAATCGAGTATTTTATCCAACTTTTTGGTTCTAATAAATATCTGCGAGTAGGGTCTTTTACTCTGTCCGTGAATGTATCAATAAAATATACTACATATAAAAGTCTGAAAACAATCATTCCTAATTCATGATGAGTAATTGGGGAATCATATTTTTTATATGAAAATTTTTCAATAATTCTTAATAATCGATAACTTAGAAAAATTTCAACAATTATTGCCAATTTTGGTATAAAAATTAATGTTAATATCATTAAAAAAGACAATAAATTTAATTTTTTCACATCCTTTGGAATCGCTATAGCAATAAAATTTTTATAATTAAACATTAACCAAACAACCACACAGATGTAATATATCCACAAGTTTCCTAACACCAAACTTATACTTAGTATTATAAATAACGGCATTGATATAAAACAAAAATTATCCAAATACGGCTCTACAAACCATTCACCGCAAGAGTGGCATCTTTCATCATTATTATTAATCATAGCTTCACAATACGGACATTTTACCATTTAAACTTTCCTTATAATTTAATATCGTCTACTAACTTTTACCCCTAATACCTAAAATCTCTGTTTCCCTTTTCGATTTCAGTTAAGTTTTTAGCGATTGAGTTTTTTAGACCTTCGTTTGTAATTTTATTCAATTCTTTTTTGATAAATTCTTCACCGATTTTTTTAGTTTCATCCGTTGCGTAATCCACTAAAAACTCTTTTAAAGTGATTAAAGCGTTTGGCTGACAACAGTTCTGGATAAGTCCTGTTTTACACAGAGACATAAATCTATCACCGGTTCTTCCCTCACGATAGCAAGCAGTGCAGAAAGAAGGAATTTTCCCTAATTGCATTAGCCAACGGATAACTTCGTCGAGAGTTCTTTGGTCTGATACGTCAAACTGCTCGGTGTCAACCGGCCTTTCTTCTTCTGTGTAACCGCCAACAGAAGTTCTTGAAGCTCCTGAAACTTGAGAAACACCAAGTTTAAGAAGTCTTTCTCTTACTTTTTCACTTTCTCTAGTAGAAACAATTAAACCAGTATAAGGAACTGCGATACGAATAAGCGCAACAAGTTTTGCAAAAGTCTCGTCATCAATTCCGTTATCAAATTGTTTTGAATCAATTCCGTCAGCGTTTTTAATTCTTGGAACAGAAATTGTGTGTGGGCCTACTCCGTGCACTGCTTCTAAATGCTCAGCATGCATCAAAAGTCCCGCGAACTCGTAACGATATCTTTCAAGTCCGAATAAAACCCCTAGACCGACATCGTCAATTCCGCCCTCCATAGCTCTGTCCATAGCTTCTGTATGGTATGCATAATTATGTTTTGGCCCTGTTGGATGTAGTTTTTCATAACTTTCTTTATGATAAGTTTCTTGGAAAAGAATGTAAGTTCCAATTTCAGCTTCTTTAAGTTTTCTATAGTTTTCTACACTTGTCGCAGCGATATTTACGTTAACACGTCTGATTGCGCCGTTTTTGTGCTTAACAGAATAGATTGTTTTTATGCATTCTAAAATGTATTCGATTGGATTATTAACAGGATCTTCGCCGGATTCTATTGCTAGTCTTTTATGTCCCATATCTTGAAGCGCAATAACTTCCTGAGCGACTTCTTCTTGAGTAAGTTTTTTTCTTGGAATAGTTGTGTTTTGGTTGTGATAAGGGCAATAAACACAACCGTTCACACAGTAGTTTGATAAATAAAGCGGTGCAAAAATAACAATTCTATCGCCGTAAAAAGCTTCTTTAATTTCTTCAGCTAAATCAAAAATCTTTTTAGTAATTTCCGGATTATTATTTGCTAAAAGAACACTTGCTTCTTCGTGCGTAAGTCCTGCGCAATTAGTTTCATTGCCTGTTTTTACCGGGCGAGCTTTTTCTAAAATCTTATTTATTAAATCTAAATTATCTTTATTCTTATCAGCATAATCTAAAGTCTTAAGAATTTCCTCGTGGTTTATAAACTCTTCTGCTTTAAGTGATTTTTTATCGTACATTTTTATCCCCAAAATCATAATTTTGTCATAATGACAACAATAACATTGTGGGACAAATATAATTTAAGTTCAACTTTTTATTTTTTTAAATAGCATTATCTTCAATAATTTAATTGTTTACGACAAAATCAACTATTTTATATATTAACTCTAACTTTCCTTGATTATTCTCAATTTTGTTTAAATTTTTATAGATTCCGGCCAATAATTCTTCCGGCAAGTACCGTTAGAGATACTCAATATTTAGCTCAAATAAAAACTGATATCGCATCAGCAGAAAAATTGATTAAGATTCCAGTTTAGTAATATTAAAGTTGTACGGGTCAGGATATAAATCCTGACCCGTTACTTTAATTTATTTTCTTGATTCTAAAAGTTGTTTCATTCTTTCTGTAAGATACGCTTCAGATATGTTTTTATTGTAAGACAAATCTATTGTTGTCAGCATGTCATAAACATATTTCTTTTCTGTATTGTTTAATTGTGAATACAGTTCATTATTCATCTTATCTATAAATAATTGCAGATACTGTTTTTTTGATACTTCTTTTTTTATGAATTTTTCAATATCATTATAAAAGTCTTCTTTTGCATTACTTATTGGTAAAGCTGAAGTTTTTGTTTTAGCTGTTATAGGTTTTGTTATATTTTTCTTTGCTGCGAAATTTACCGAATAAAAATTATATATTTGCATACCTGTTACCTTTCTTTTTTATTATAAACCCTGAAAAAATATTGTGTGAATCAACGGAGTTTTATTTTTGAAATCATAATAATCAGAACGAGGCTGATTTTCACTCAATCCTATTATTAGAGGGAATGAGCCCGCAAAATGATATAATTCAGGATTATTCTTTTCATCAGGTTCAAGTATAATTCTTGTTCCATAGTATATTTTACTTTCATCCTTAAAATCTTTTTGAGAATAAGAGTCGATTTTTATATTTTGACTTAACGCTTTAGTTAATGCACTAAAGAATAAATCTAATTTTTCTTCAATTTGCACGGAAGGGTCTTCTTGAGAACTAAAATCCACAACTCTGTCAATAAATCTTAATGCGGCATGAAGGGTAAAGAACTTTCTGAATCTTGGTTCATACTCAATTAAATCCGCCAAATATTCTGCATCATCTATACTAATATTAGTATATGAAGAAACATCTTTGTTACGATCAGTTATTTCTTTTCTAATGTAATATTCTAAATCAACATCCGGAATCGGTTTGCTTGTCAACCATTTTGGAGATTTAGGAATGTCTTCTTCTTTGACACCATTTTCGCGTTGTTCCTGTACAATTGAAGGATAGAATTTTTCTTCAAAAGTACTTTCAAAATTCGCCATTACTTTTGTTAAATATTTCTTTGCATAAACAGGGTTTAATGTTCCCGGTATTCTAAAGTTGTAGGACATATTTTTACTATCGATTGAATCCAAATTGGTTTCTACTACAAGCTCCTCTTCATTGGCTTTTATTCTTGTACGAGCAATCTTTTCTTTATTCACAACCTTTTGGGATTCTGTCGCAGATGGAGTTGCATCATTTGTTTTTTCAGTTTTTCTGTAAGGTTTATATCCGGAAATATCAACTTTGCCTACAACCTTAATTCCGGGCTTAACTTCTCTTTCGCCATCAGTAATATAGATTTCTTCTGTTTTAACTTCAGGCTTTTCCACTAAAGTTTTTGAATTATCTACTGGTTCAGCCTTTACCTCGGCAAGAAGATTTTTATATCGCTCATGAAGTTCATTAATAAAAGTTTCACAATCCTCCAATGTTTCAGAGTGCATAGGTAATTCGGTTAATAAATATTCCGTATTGAATCCATATTTATCAATTGAAGCTTCTTTTGATTTAATTATTTCATCACAAATTTCATACAATTTGTTGACTTGTTCTTCTCTTAGTCGATAACTTTCGACCATTTCTTTTAAAACAAGTTGTTCTTTTGAAAATTTACCATGTTTTTTAGGGAATCTCGCTTGAACAAGTTCCGCAGAATTATCTGCCTGCGTATTTTCTTCTTGAGATGTTTCAGCAACTGTGCTGTACTCAGGAGTTATAATTCTGATATCATCCTCCTCAATATCATTAACGATTTCTTGTGTTTGCTTATTATTTTCTTCTGTTTTAGAAAAAGCATCAACAAGAGTTTCAGCAATCTGAGTTGTTTCATCTTTTTTTCCGGAAGCTAAAGTCGCTAACCCTGCAAACGCAGCAGCCGCAAAAGCACCAAACTTCGCCAATAAATCAGAATTACCTAAAATTTCTTTGGCGGAATCTTGAAGCGTTTTTGCAGTCGTTTGCAAAATCTTATCCTTAGCTCCTTTGAAAGCTATTTCGGGAGTTCTTTCAAAAGAATCCGAAGCAAAGTCAATTGAACGATGTTTCTTTTGGTTATTTTGTTGAGCATCATTCAACCTAACCGGCGAAAATTTAAAATTGTTTATATTCATACCACACCTTTTCTACTTATCCATGTAAAAACATCATGCGGTAGAAAATTGCTTATTCTATTAAAAAGCTTTACAAATTTTAATAAAACCTCAAAAAATAAATTATTATTGAATTTTTTGCATGGTTTTTTTGTTCGATGTACAATATTTTTAAGCTCGGAAGAGAAAAAACACAATACATATTGGTAAAAACGACAATCTACAAAAATATCTGAAAAGAAAGGGAGATATACGATATGTCAAAAAAAACAATCACAGTTGACGGCAACTACGCTGCGGCGCATATTGCGTATGCTTTGAGCGAAGTTTCCGCAATCTACCCTATCACACCATCTTCCACAATGGGAGAATGGGTTGATGAATGGGCATCACAACACAAGAAAAACATCTGGGGCAAAGAAGTTAAAGTTGCAGAAATGCAATCTGAAGCTGGTGCTGCAGGTGCTGTACACGGTTCACTTGCTGCAGGTGCGTTGACTTCAACTTACACTGCATCACAAGGTTTGTTATTAATGATTCCTGTAATGCACAAAGCTGCCGGAGAAATGTTACCTCACGTAATCCACGTTTCAGCTCGTGCTCTTGCAGCTCAATCATTAGCTATTTTTGGTGACCACACAGACGTTATGGCTTGCCGTAACACAGGTTATGCAATGTTAGCAGCAAACTCAGTTCAAGAAGAAATGGACTTAGCTCTTGTAGCTCACTTATCTACTTACAAAGCTAAAGTTCCGTTCTTGCAATTCTTTGATGGATTCAGAACTTCTCATGAAATCCACAAAATCGAAGAAATTTCTTACGAAGATATTGCAAAATTAGTTGAACCAAAATATATTGAAGAATTCAAGGCTAGAGCATTACGTCCAGAAGCTCCTGTTTGTAAAGTGGGCGCTCAAAACGGTGACGTATACTTCCAAGGTCGTGAAACTTCTAACAAATACTACGACGCAGTTCCTGATATCGTTCAAGAATACATGGATAAAGTTGCTTCAATTACAGGCAGACAATACCACCCATTCGATTACGTTGGTGCACCTGATGCTACAGACGTAATTGTTGCTATGGGTTCAGGTTGTGAAGCTATCGAAGAAACTATTGAATACTTGAACTCTAATCGTGGTACTAAATACGGTTTAGTAAAAGTTAGATTATACAGACCGTTCGATGTTAAGAGATTCAATGAAGCTCTACCTAAATCAGTTAAGAGAATTGCTGTTCTTGATAGAACAAAAGAACCAGGTTCAATCGGCGAACCTCTATACTTAGATGTAGTAGCAGCTTTAGAAAATAAAGATATTAGAGTAATCGGCGGACGTTATGGTCTATCTTCTAAAGAATTTACACCATCAATGATTCTTGCTATATTCAAACACTCAGAAGCTAACGGCTTCCACGGATTTACAGTTGGCATCAACGACGACGTAACTAATAAATCATTAAAAGTTACTGAAGAAATCGTTACAGAACCAGAAGGTACAACTAACTGTATGTTCTGGGGTCTTGGTTCTGACGGTACAGTTGGTGCTAACAAAAACTCAATCAAGATTATTGGTCAATATACAGATAAAGATGCTCAAGCATACTTTGCTTATGACTCTAAAAAATCTTTTGGTGTAACTGTTTCTCACTTAAGATTTGGTGACAAACAAATTAAGTCTACTTACTTAATTACTGCACCTGATTTTGTTTCTTGCTCAGCTCACGCTTATATCGGCAAATATGACCTACTTAAAGGTATTAAAGAAGGTGGTACATTCCTTCTTAACTCACCTTGGTCAAAAGAAGAAGCATTCTCTCATTTAACAAGAGATATGCAAGAAACTATCATCAACAAAACTCACGGAATTTAATAAAAATGAGTGCCATATAGGCACTCATTTTTATAATGGAAAGTCGTCAACTTCTAAATCTTGATTCGGATTTGTATTTGGTTCAGAAATTTCTTTTAGGGCTATTCCAGCACGGCCATCTGTTAGTTGATGAATAGCTAAATCCCCTAGAGAAATCATTCCAACTAATTTACTATTGGCATCGACAACAGGTAGCCGGCGAACCTGTTTATCTG
>JAFQNY010000016.1 GCA_017395765.1 bacterium | reverse complement strand
TTTTTCATAATAACCCTTCTTATTTTAACCTTTATAATAATATACAACAGAGTTTCTTGCTCTGCATACATCATGTAATTGAATTATACACTATTTTTATAATGATAACAAGGTCTGAGTCAATAAATAATTTGCTAAATCTTTTTCTAAATGAATATTATAAAGTTCATTTATTTCTTTAATAAAGTAACAAGGGCTGGTTACGTTGATTTCTATTATTTTATCACCTACTACATCTAGGCCTGCGAGGTAAATTCCCGTGTCATTCAACCTTTTTGCTACAGGTGTAAAGCTTTCTAATTGTTCTTTTGATAAATCTGATCTAACAAGAAAGTTATCGTTATGAGTGTTAAATTTAAAATCATTTTTGCCGGGTAGTTTTTTTATGCAATACGGTAAAATTTTATCACCTAAAGTTAGGACTCTGGTGTCTCCGTTTTTCACTTCCGGTAGAAATTCTTGAACCATAACAACAGACGTTTCATTGTTTGTCATTGAATTGACAATTGTTGTTGTATTAGGGTCTCCTAGATAGAGATACATAACTCCTGCACCAAAACATTTATTAAGCGGTTTTAAAATAATTTGTTTATATTTATTTAAAAATTCTAAAATATCTGCTTTTTGAGAAGTTACCAAACAATTTGTCATGTATTCTTGAAAATATAAGCTATGCAGTTTTTCGTTAAAGCTTCTTATTGCTTTTGGGGAATTAATAACTTTAGTTTTAACAAAATCGAAAATGTAAGTTGCATTTATGTAATCGATATCAACCGGTGGGTCCGGACGAAACATTACGATATCAAAATTATCTATTTCAATTTCTATAAGAGTCTTCTCATAAAAAATATCTTCGTTTTTAATATAGCTTTTGTAGCATTTTGCAAAAGCTGTTTTGTTTTTAAGTGAAAGCAGAGGTATTGTTGATATGTAAACGGCAACATCTCTGTCTAAGAACTCTTTAATTAACCAAAAATTTGTGACAAGTTTATTGTATTCGAAGTACTTGAGTTCTATTTTGTCAATAATAAAAAGAATTTTTTTCATAATCACCTCGTCTTTTTTACCGTAGCACTAATTATTAAATTAAACAAGTTCGGCAATAAGATAATTCTTTAATTAGTCTGTATAAATGGTTATAGATTTTTTTTTATAAATGAATTATTATATATATAACTATTATGGTGAAGAAAATATATAAAAAAGAAAAGAGAGAAAGTTTTTTTCAGAAATTTACCAATTGTGTTTTAACTGTACTTATCGCTACTGCAATAGGTACTCAGATGTCTTCTGCTGCAAATAATAATCTTCGTTTTGTGCAAGTCAGTGATTCGCATTTTTCAACATTTGAAGAAAATACTTCATATAAATTTTTAAAAAAATCTAAAGAATTATTGGAAGATGTGATTTTTCAGATAAATACTTCCGGACCATATGACTTTGTTATGTTTACCGGTGATTTGGTAAATAAGCCTAAAAAAGAAGAGTTAGTTCGTTTTTTTGGAGTTGCATCTAAAATTGCATACCCTTGGTATGCAATAAACGGTAACCATGACATATCAATTGACGGTCCCTTAACAAAATCAGAGTTCTGTAAACTTTTAAATTCGCATAATAAGTATATGAGTACCGAAAAAATATACTATGCGTTTTCGCCTAAACGTGGCTTTAGGGTTGTTTGTTTGGATTCAATTATAGATTATAAACTAACTTCAAACGGTGAAATTTCAAAAGAACAACTAAGTTGGCTCAAAAAAGAGTTAGATAGTCATAAAAAAGACGTTGTTGTCTTGTGTACGCATGTTCCTGTTGACGAACCATATTCAAGTCCGGATCATAAGATGAACAATGAATCTGAGATAAAAGAATTGTTAAAACACTATACGAATCCGATAGTTGTTTTACAAGGGCATTATCACTGTACAAAAATTAACCAAAAAGACAATGTGATATACGTATCAACGCCGTCACTGGTTACTTATCCTAACGCTTTTCGTGTTATAAATATTAATTCAAATAAGAATAGAACTTTAGTAGATGTATTTTTAAAAGAAACCGGTTTGAAAGATATTCAAAAACGTTCAAAGTTAAGACTTTTGGGTATCGAAACTCTATATGGAAGTGATTCGGACAGGAATGTTACAATAGAAATAAAAAAATAAGGAATAGAAGATGGAAGAGTTTAGAATTAAGTTTAGAGGTGTCAGAGGAAGTTATCCGGTTCCTCATGCGGATTATTTGAAATATGGTGGTAATACTGCCTGTGTAGAAGTAAGAGTCGGTGGGCACTTGATAATTCTTGATGCTGGAACAGGGTTGATTAGCCTTGGAAACGAGTTGATGCAACAGTATATCGAATCCGGCACAACAATTACTGACAGAACTCCTGTAAAATGCTCGATTCTTTTAAGCCATATTCATTTGGACCATATTCAAGGTTTTCCGTTTTTTAGACCGTCACACTTAGCATCTACAAGGATGGCTTTATTAGGTGGGGTTAATTATAATGAAAGTCTTGAGTCTGAATTAGCAAAACTTTTATTTACAAAATCATTCCCTCTTGATTTAGGTGATATTGCTGCAGATTTGAATATTGTTGATTTAAATGAAACCAATTATGTAATATTCAAAAAAGGAGAGGATTTACCTAAGGTTGTCAGAGTTAACGATTTAAAAGATGATGATTATAATGATGAGGATGTAGTTATTACATGTTATAAATCATATGCCCATCCTCAAAATGGGGTTTTTGTTTATAAAATTATGTATAAAGGGAAAACTCTTGTCTATGCAACCGATAAAGAAAGTTATCCGGGTGGAGATAAAAAATTAGTTAAGTTTGCAAAAGGTTGTGATTTAATAATACATGATGCTCAGTATTCAACTGAAGATTATTTGAGTATTTATGTGCCAAAACAAGGCTTTGGACATTCAACTTATGAAATGGCAATAGATTGCAAACGTCAAGTTGAAGCTAAACAAATAGTGTTTTTCCATTATGACCCGGGTTATAGTGATGAAAAACTTGATATGTTAGCAGAAGAGTATTCTGATGAGAATGCAATTATGGCTTATGAAGGATTGGAAATTTCTCTTTTATGATAAAACGATTTTTAATACTGTTTTTGTTATTGGTAACGGTTTTTTGCTCAGCTTATCGAAAACCCTATAAATATACTATAAAAGCTGAGAAAGATGCTTTTTATCACAATAATTTAGGCTTAAATTATTTGCGTGACAGGATTTATTATGCAGCTATTCAGGAGTTCAAGATTGCTATATCTTTAAGTCCTTCTACGCAAGCTTCTGCTATATATTATAACAATTTGGGAGAAACTTATAATTTTATAGGGTATCCTGACCAAGCAAGAGATGCTTTTGAGGAGGCAGTTAAGTTATATGGTCTTAATTTTCAATACTATATAAATTTGGTTGAAAGTTATAAAACACTGAAGATAACCAATTCAAAAATAGCGGAGTTTTCTCAATCAGATAATGTTTACGACAAAATAAAGCTTGGTTTATTATATATTGAAACCGGAAAAGTCCGAAAAGGTGTAAATATATTGGATGAAATTTGTGCGAACGAACCTGATTTGCTTATAACACCGGCAATAAGACAATATTTAAAAGAAAAAGTTAAGTCGTTATAATTTTATTTGAGGGCTCTTTCCATAGTTCGTTGGATACTTTGATTTATAGTATAAGCAACTTTTTGTTCTTTTAATATTTTTAATGCCGCGGCATTAACTATAGAAAAGGCTGTTCTTGCATCTTTAAGAACGTTTTGGATTTGTATGAATGCAAAATTTGCTACTTCTCCGATATTTTTATCAAAATCTATTGTATTCTCGTTTGAGATTCGTCTGGTTAAATCGGATATAAATTGATACAATTTTATTTGAGCGTACCGTTCATGACGTTCCAGTTTGTTTTCTTGAAAATCTTTCGCAGTAACAAGATCGTATTCGTTTAAGACATAAGCTTCATTTGTTTTATTCGCCATTGAATGAGCAATTACAAGTATATCTTCTTCCGGAGTTTCTCCGTAAGCATTTCTGCATAAGGTTTTCCAGTTCTCTAAATCCGCAGTTCCTTTATTGTCAAGCTGCAACATTAGAAAAGAAAGTTTTTCATTGGAGTTTTTTGCACTTGTATGAAATGTAAGAATGTTTTTATATCCGTTAAAATTTGTTTTACTAAAATTATCGTGTATTCTCATATTAAGTTTAAACCTTGTAAAAATTAATTTTGCTATTTATGACATAAAAAAGTTAGTGTGATAAAATTTTTATAAAGGAATTATATCATGAATAAAAAACCAGAGTTCGCAGGAGTTTTTTATCCTGCAAATCCGGAGCAGTTAACGGAATTATTAAATTCATATAAGTTGCAATCGAATGTGAACTATCATAGTAAAGCAATTATAGTACCGCATGCAGGAGTTGTTTATTCCGGATACGCAGCTATGGCTGCATACCAGTTTTTTGAGTTGAGTGAAACCATTTTTATAATAGCTCCGTCTCATCATAAATCATTTAATAATATAGCTTTACCCGAATATACATATTTTGATACTCCTTTAGGGAGCTTAGAGGTGAATAATTCTTTAATTCGAGATATAAGTGAGCATTTTCCTTGCATGATATCTGATGAACCTTTTGAAAACGAACATTCTATTGAGGTGCAACTTCCTTTTTTACAGAATTTATTTAACCCGCAAATTTTAAGTGCTGTAGATTTTGTAAAAGGGTTAACAAAAATTGGCAGAAAATTGAAAATAGTACCTGTTTTAACCGGAAATTGTGATTATCGTTTGGTGTCAGATTTAATATCACATTATTGGGAAAAAGCTTCTTTTATTATTTCGACAGATTTGAGTCATTTTTATTCACAAAATGAATGTAAACAAATTGATTCTTATACTGCAACTATTATTGAAACCGGAAAGTTGGAGTTTTTTCAAAGACAACAGGCGTGTGGTTTAGCAGGTTTGATGGGCTTGGTTGATTTTGCCAATAATAATGAGTGTACTTTAATCCGAACAATGATGTATAACTCCGGTGATATAAGCAATGACAGAGATAAAGTCGTTGGTTATGGTTCTTGGTTTTTGTGTACAGATAGCAGGAATGAGTATCTTGAAAAAAATTATTCAAAATATATTTTA
>JAFQNY010000186.1 GCA_017395765.1 bacterium | reverse complement strand
TATATTGGTAACAGGGATTGCAATATCTTGCTCTTTCAGTTCAATAAGATTTATTCCCAAGCCTTCGCACATATCAACTCTGCCGGCTTCCATCCATCTCAAATATGAGCCGTGCCAAACGACACCATATGAATCGGTGTCTGCGTAATAAACTTTTTGTTCAAAAATATGTTTCATAATGTGATTATTATACCACAGAAAGGAGTTATTAATGAAGTACGTTTGCACACTTTGTAATTGGGTCTACGATGAAGATGTTGAGGATAAAAAATTCAGCGAACTTTCTGATGATTATCAGTGTCCTGTTTGCATGGCGAGTAAAGATTTTTTTGAAGAACAAAAATAATTTTTAAAAATTTAAAATATTGGTAAATATTTACATGGGACGAGTATATAATTTACTAATCTCAAATTTTATTTGCCTCCGGCGGGTCTTTCAGACGGAGGGGCTTTTTGCGGAAAAAGCCCCGCAAAACCGGTGTCCTGAACTCCGTTCGTTAATCAATTGTAACGCTCAACCCGAGCGGCTGAACTCGCTACGCTCAAACATGCAGCCGCTTTGATGTTGTTTCGCTAACATTGATTACTCACTCCGTGAAGGACACTCTTACTCTTTAGTCTAAGTAGGATTAAATTTATTTTTTATTTAATAGAATCTTGTTCTAAACTTTCAAAACCTTTCTTTGATACAAAAGAGAGGTATTTGTTTTTGTTTTTTTATGATAAAATATTCGCTGAAAGGATATTTAATGTTAGAGAAATATCAAATCCCGTTTTTAATGACATTTATCGCCGGATTAGCAACATTGATTGGCGGATTTATAACATTCATAATGAAACGTGATAATATGAAATCGATTTCATTAGGTTTGGGTTTTTCTGCGGGTGTGATGATTTTCTTATCCTTTACGGAAATTTTGGGTGAAGCAAAAGAATTGCTTCAAAACTATTTCCCGAACAACTTTGCTTGGATTGCTTTTGGAGGGTTCCTTGCAGGGATTTTGATAGCAATTATTATTGATATTTTTATCCCCGACCACATTGATTCAGATTATTTAACTTCTCCTGAGCATTGCGCACACAAACATAAGATTCAACGAGCAGGGTTTGTGACTGCAATTGCAATTGCTATCCACAACTTCCCAGAAGGTTTGGCGACATTTTTGGTATCATCTCAGGACATTGCCCTTGGGGCTTCGGTAGCTCTTGCGATTGCTTTGCATAATATTCCAGAGGGGATTGCAGTGGCAATTCCTATATATCATGCAACCGGTAAGAAGCGGATTGCGCTTTGGTATTCGTTTTGGACGGGCTTAACTGAACCAATTGGGGCTTTGATTGGGTTATTTTTAATTCAATTATTTATGCCACAAATGTTTGTGGGATTTTTACTCGCAGCAGTTGCGGGGATTATGGTTTATATTTCGTTTGACACACTGCTCCCGCTTTCGCACGAATGCGGTGATTGGCATTCTGCAGTTAGAGGGCTTATTTCGGGTGTAGTTGTCATTTACTTGAGTTTATTACTATTGGGTTAATTTTAAAAGAAGGAAGGAAACTGAAAAATGAAAGAATTATCACCATTACAAATCGAAAGATTAAAGTATCAACCTAAATTGCCTTCTTCATTGGCAGAAGGTATTAATAGCCTTTCTGCGGTAGAAGGTGCAGCAACACAATCAGTTGCAAACCAAGAGGAGATTAAGGCTTTATTTAAAAACACTTACGGCAAACCGACTGTAACTTTTAAATCAGGTTCATCATCTTCTTCTTCAGAATTAAGAAATGTCGGTGTTATTTTGTCAGGCGGTCAAGCTCCTGGCGGACACAACGTAATTGCAGGCTTATATGATGCTTTGAAACAAGCTAATCCGTCAAATAAATTGTATGGTTTCTTAGGTGGTCCTTCAGGGATTATTGAAGGCAAATATGTTGAATTTGATGACAAATTCATTGATGCATACAGAAATACTGGCGGTTTTGATATCATCGGTTCAGGCAGAACAAAACTTGAAACAGAAGAACAATTTAAATCTTCTTTGGAAGTTTGTAAAAAATTAAATCTTTCTGCGGTTGTTATCATCGGTGGTGATGACTCTAATACTAACGCAGCATTATTGGCTGAATGGTTTGTTGCAAACAATGCTGGCGTTCAAGTAATCGGCTGTCCAAAAACAATTGATGGTGACTTGAAGAATGAACAAATCGAAATTTCTTTCGGTTTTGATACTGCAACAAAAACTTATGGCGAACTAATTGGTAATATTCAAAGAGATGCTAATTCAGCAAAAAAATATTGGCACTTTATCAAAATTATG
>JAFQNY010000185.1 GCA_017395765.1 bacterium | reverse complement strand
TTTTATTAAGCACTTTAGGGTGTGAAATTGTCTGTGCTTCTGATTTAGAAGCTCAAAAAAAAGCAACACGTGAAAAGATTAATCGTTTGAAATGGTTGGAGTCATTAGAAACTGATAAATTATACAAAAACCAACAAAAACTGGAAAATGCTAATGTTAATTTGTCAGCATCGAAAGCGGAGATTGCTACAACTCAGAAAGAATTAGACAGGTTGCAAGGACAACTTTCTAAGGCTTCATCTGAATACAATGCTTTGAATCAAGCTCTGGCTGCAAGACTAAGAGCTGTTTATAAATCCAGAAGAAAAGCTCGTTTTGAAATGCTCTTAGGTTCTGAAGACGTCAATATGCTGGTTGACAGATACTATTTTCAAAAAGTTATATTAAGTGAAGATTATGAGAAAATGAATGCGGCTCGTCAAAAGGCTCAAGAATTAAGAAATATCTCTTTAAAGATACAGTCAAAAAAATATAGACTTGAGCGTTCTGTAGCATCAATAAATTCTCAACAAAAATATATTAACCAAGCTATTGAAAAAAATAAAAATATGATATACAAGCTAAAGCATGACAGAATAGCTTATCAAAAAGCTGAAAATGAGTTAATGAAACAATCTGCCAGCATTGGCTCTTATATAAATAAAACAGCAAAGGATCCGGCTGTTCAGGTTGCATCAGGTTTCATTCGACCAATTCAGGGTAGGATATCTTCGCCTTTTGGTTGGAGGGTTCACCCGATATTTAATACAAGATCTTATCATTCCGGTGTAGATATTGCAGGTCCTAACTTGGGAGCTATAAGAGCTGCTAATTCAGGTAAAGTTATTTATTCCGGTTGGTATGGTGGTTATGGTAAAGTTGTGATAATCGAACACGGGGTGATAAACGGTAAGCCTATTACAACTTTATATGCCCATATGAATTCGATTGCAGTATCAAACGGCACTAAAGTTTCCAAAGGTCAGGTTATAGGCTATGAGGGTACTACCGGATACAGTACCGGCCCTCATTGTCATTTTGAAGTGAGAGAGAACGGACAACCACACAATCCGTTAAATTATATATAGGAATTTGGTTTTGAAAAAGAAATTAGCTTTATTATTTATAACATCGTTATTTTTAACATCACAGGTAAAGGCTGACTTTGCTTTTAGCGAGGCGGCTGATTATACCGGAGAAGCTTTTTTTACTCCACCTGATGTTCAAGTTCAACAAGAGAAAAAGAAACACTCTTCGAAAAAAACAACACCGCCTGTAAAACAATTACGTTTGAAAATAAAAGAGAGTTTAGATAAAAAAGAATTAAGAAATCAGGAATTGGCACCGACCGCCGCAGATAGTTATGCCGGCGAGGTTGAAACTTCTGACTATGCTTCAAAAGAGTTGGTTGATGATTTTGACAATATGTCACCTGACGGGTTTGAAGCCGACGAAGAATTCGTTGCTGAGGATGAAGGTAAGAAAAAAGGGTTTTTTAAAAAGAAAAATAAAAAAGTAAAAAGTGAAGATACAGAAGATATAGTTTTAGATTGTGAAAATGTTGATTACGATGCGCCGAACTATTTGATTAATGCAACCGGGAATGTCAGTGTTGAATTTGTGAGACAAGGGATTACCGTCAAATCAGATAAAATAACTTTTGACAGGGCTAATAATACAATAAAAGCTGAAGGTGATGTAAGAATCTTAAAAAACGGACAAACTATCACCGGAGATTACATCTTTGTTGATATGAACGAAGAGAATGCTTTGATTGAAAACCCTTTGACTAGAACTTCTACAATTGAAATAAAATCTAAAAAAGGTTATGTGTACGGTGACAGAATAGTTCAAGAAAACGGTTCGGTACAGGTTAATGATTCTTATCCTATCAATTTCAGAACTGCGTCACGTGGACCTCAAATGAGTAAAATGCTAGTTCCGAAAGGACAAACTTTAACTAATGATATACAAGACGGAATTATAAAATTAAAAGCTCAAGATATTGTTATTACTCAAAAAGATGAGCATGAAATAATTTCTTTGAAAAAAGCCCGAATCTTTAAAGGGGATAAAACTATTTATAAAACACCTTCCTTAAGATTATATACAAATAAAAATCATGAATATGGTGAAACAAGTTCTTGGGAAGTAGGTGCTTATAGAGGTTTAGGTGTTTATGCCGGACCTGGGTTTGTATTTGAATTGCCAAAAGGTTCTGTGTTAAAAGCCATTCCTATGTTAAATTATAAAAGTGGTTTTGGTATAGGTGGTTACGGCAGATTCCAAAGTGCTACAAACAGAACTATGGCTGCATACGGTACTGCTGCCAGTAAAATAATCGTTTATGGTAAACAGGACTTAGATGACGATTTATATTTGCACTACGGTGTTAACGGATATATGGATGAATGGTTTTTAGGTCGTCGTCGTCCAAAATATGGAACAGCATTGGTTTATAACAAGGGTTATTCTTCGGATAATTTCTTGTTAAAAGGTCGAGCTTCAACTTTTAGACATCGTGTTGAAGGTGGTTATTTCCAAGATTTAGATTTTGATAAACATTTTGAAAAACTAAATGGTACTGGAATGGGAACTTCAAGATTTAGATATATGGCAGAAGCTTCTCAGGATTTATACAAATATGTTAATAAAGATAAATTAAAAGCATTTACGTTTGGTATGCGCTCTCAGTTGTCTTCTGCTGTTTATGGAACAGGTGCAACTCAAGTAATAGGTAGGGTTGGACCAATTGCTCATATGCAATACAAACGCTGGATGCAAGATATAGGATATTGGATTTCTGCTTATGACGACAATACTCCTATGCCGGTATTTGATGCGTATAGATATGGTAAGCAATCTTTGTATTTAAGAGAATACTTTAGAATAAACAGGTATTTAACATTATCTTGGTTTGGGAATATTAACTTGACCGGAGATTCACCAAATGGCAGAACATTCCAAGAAAATTCGTTTTATATTTCCGTAGGTCCGGATGATGTTAAGTTCAATTTGGGTTATGATTTTGTTCGTGAAAACACATATTTTACAGTAGAGCTGATGATGGATGCTAAAGGTGCAAATCTTGAATATGATAAATTAGAAATTAAGCAGGATAAAAAAGCAAAAACTGCAGAAAAACCTTCTAAACCACAGAAAGAAACTGCTTATCAAGCACCGGTAGCTCCAAAAGTTTTACAAAAAGCTATAGTGGAAGATGTTAAGGTTATTGAAGATGTTCTGTAAAGCAAAATTAATTAATGAGATTATAAAATACGGAAAACTGTGTGGCGAAAAAAACTTTACACCGGGATATTCCGGAAATATTTCCGCTCGTTATAAACAAGGTTTTTTGATAACAACTTCCGGTTCTGCAAACGGTTATTTAAATAGGGAGCAAATTGTTTATACTAATTTTGACGGAAAATCTCTTGAAAAAGGTAAAAAACCTTCAAGTGAAAAATATTTGCATGCGGAGATTTATAAGCAACGCTCTGATATAAACTATGTAATACATGTACATGCTCCGTATTTGAGTAGTTTTGCATCTTCCGGAAAAGACCTGATGGCTCCGATAATGGCAGAGAATGTTTTTTATTTTGGAGGAATTCCTTTGGCGGAATATGCTTTACCTTCGACAATGGATTTGGTTTATAATACCGTAAAATATTTTGATAAGTATGATGCTGTATTAATGGCTAACCATGGTTTTGTTGTTGGGGCAAAAACTATCGAAGATGCATATCTAAAACTGGAACTGGCGGAGTCTTATGCTCAAGTTGTTTTAAATACGGAAATACTTGGCGGGGCTCAATACTTATCAGCGGAAGATGAACAAAAAATCTTGGATTTAAGAAATAAATTATAAAAAAAGACCTTCTTTTTAGAAGGTCTTTTTTGTTTAGATATTTGCTAATTGTTTATAGTAATCATTTGCTTGTTCGAATTTATAAGCAATATTAAATAGTTTTGATTCTGATAACTGTGGAGACATAATTTGTAATCCTATTGGCATACCGTCAGAATCAAATCCCGCAGGGATACTGATAGCAGGAATACCTGCTAAGTTTGCAGAAATAGTTGCAATATCTGTTAAGTACATTGCAAGTGGATCTTCTGTTTTTGCTCCCAAATCAAAAGCTGTGTTTGGACAAGTCGGAGAAATAAGAGCATCAACTTGTTCAAAAGCTTTTAAGAAATCTTCTGTTACAACTCTACGCATTTGTTGAGCTTTTTTGTAATAAGCATCATAGTATCCTGAAGATAATGCGTATGTTCCAAGCATTATTCTTCTCTTAACTTCAGGTCCGAAACCTTCAGCTCGAGATTTACAATACATTTCTAAAAGATTTTCTGCATTGTCTGTTCTGTGACCATATCTTACACCGTCAAATCTTGCCAAGTTTGAGCTGCATTCTGCGGTTGCAAGAATGTAATAAATACCGATTGAGTGTTTAAGATTTGGTAAAGAAATTTCTACAATTTCTGCACCTAAAGTTTTGTATGTGTCAATAGCAGCTTGCATTGCTTTAGCGACATCAGGAGCTAATCCTTCTGTGACAAGCTCTTTTACAACACCTATTTTCATTCCTTTTAGGTCATTATTTAAATCTTTTCTGTAATTTTGTACAGGAAGTTTTAATGATGTAGAATCGTGTGGATCATAACCTTCTATGACTTCTAATAATGCGGCAGAATCTTCAACAGTTCTAGAGAAAGGTCCGATTTGATCCAGTGAAGATGCAAAAGCTATTAATCCGTATCTGGAAACCTTACCATAGGTTGGCTTCATTCCGACAATACCACAAAAACTTGCCGGTAAACGGATACTTCCACCGGTGTCAGAGCCTAATGCCAGAGCTGATTCACAAGATGAAACTGCTGCGGCAGAACCGCCAGAAGAGCCTCCCGGAACCTTATTTAAATTCCAAGGGTTATGAACTTTTTTGAATGCGGAGTTTTCATTTGAAGAACCCATTGCAAATTCGTCTAAGTTTGCTTTACCCACGATAGGAACTAAATTATCAAGTAATTTTTGGGTAACGGTTGCATTATATGGTGAAACAAAATTTTCCAAAATTTTACTTGATGCAGTGGTCTTTGAACCAATTAAGTTCATATTATCTTTTAAAGCTAAAGGCACTCCGGCTAAAAGCGGAAGTTCTTCTCCTTTTGCAACTTTTTCATCAACTTTTTTTGCAGTCTCTAAAGCAATTGACTCTGTTAAAGAGTTGAAAGCTCCCAATTTTTCATCAATAGAGTTAATTCTGTCTAATGAAGCTTGAGTTAGTTCAACAGCAGAAACTTTCTTTTCTTTTATTGCGCTAAATTGTTCCATTGCGCTTTTTCTTAACATTTCTTGCATATCTTCTCCTTAATTTCCGTTGAGAATATTATACCAAAAAAATAAAGAAGATGCGTTGAAAACATCTTCTTTATTTTTATATTTTAGGTTTTATTTTAATCGTCCTGTTACAACTTTTGCTATATATTGGATAAATATTGAAACTTCCCATAAAAGTGTTCTATGTTTAACATAATATAAATCATAGCCCAATCTTTCTTCAGGAATACAATCCGGAGAATTGATTTGTTGCCAGCCGGTTAACCCCGGGCGAACCCAATCTCGACATTCCCAAAAAGCAATTGTTTCTTGGTTTGCATAGTGAACTTCTTCACGTACCGGACGAGGCCCTACAAGACTCATTTCTCCTTTCAAGATGTTAAACATTTGCGGAATATCGTCGATATGGAATTTGCGAATCCATTTGCAGAACGGCATTATACGTTTGTCATCATTGTTAACTTCTTCTAAATCATCGTCAAAACTTTCGTCAACTTTGTCTTGAAACATTGTTCTGAATTTAATCATTTTAAACGGTTTTCCGAATTTTCCTATTCTGGTTTGGGTAAAGAATATCGGACCAAAATCTGATATTTTAATTCCTATAATGGCAATAACCGTTAGCGGTAGTGTGATAACAAGGATTGCTAATGCGCAAATTATATCAATAACTTTTTTTAATCTTGAGTATAAAATATGTTTTGGTCTTACGTAATCATAAAATAACCAGTTAACAGCCATTTTGTTAGTAAATAGTTTTTTTGTGATAAAAGAATAAAATGTCGGCATTCTCCAAACTTTAACTCCCAAAGGTATCCCTTTTGCTAAGTCTGTTAGGATATTTGAGTCCATTCTGGATTTGACGGCAATAATTACCATGTCAACTTTGTTGTCTTTTATAACAGCTTCCGAATCATATGTTAAACCTAAAATAGGGATTGAAGAATCTTCTTCTTCGATGTTGTTCATATTGTCGTCTAAAAATCCGACAACTTTCATGCCAAGCTCCGGTCGTGCTTGGATTTCTTCAGCAATGAGCTTTCCGTCTTGTCCTGCACCTACAATCAATATGTTTTTAACAGGTTTGAAAAACTTTTTATATAGTGAGTAAATAATTCTTGTTGTAAGTAATAGTGTATAAATAATAACTAAGTCTATTAACAGTAAAGCAAGAGGTACTCCGCCTATTATTGGAATGCATGATACTGCTACAATAATTGTTGAAACAAATATTCCTTCAAAAAGGAAATAAATATCTTTAAACGAATATTTTTTTTGCTTGTAAAACCCTTTAATAGCAAGGATTATAAGAGTTATGGAAACAAAAAATAAAGTTAAAATTATACGTTTATCAACCGGTGCTATGTAAAAAAAACTGCAAAAGCTGATAAAAGCGATTACTAAAGCATCAATTATCGGAAAAATTTTTGTTGATTTTGATATAGCTGTCATACCGTCTCCTATAAACACTAAACTATTCTATTAATAATTATAGCATATTTAGTGTAAGTTTGAAATATAATTATAATATTCATTTTTAGAATATTTGTCAGCATTATTTTTTATAAAATCTAAGGTTATAAATCCCATTCTGTATGCAACTTCTTCCAAACAAGCAATTTTTATTCCTTGGTTTTCTTCAATTGTTTCGACATAATGGGCTGCTTGTAACAAGGATTTGTGAGTTCCTGTATCTAACCACGCAAAACCTCTGCCTAACAATTTTGTTTTTAAATTTTTATTATTTAAGTAGATTTTATTTAAATCAGTAATTTCAAGTTCGCCTCTTTTTGAGGGTTTTAGGCTTTTTGCGTATTCAACAACTTTGTTGTCATAAAAATATAACCCTGTGACTGCATAATTTGATTTTGGAGATTGAGGCTTTTCTTCTATCGAAATCACATTCATATTCTTATCAATCTCAACGACTCCGAATCTTTCAGGGTCTTTAACCGAATATCCAAAAATTGTTGCCAAACCTGCTTCGGTATTTTTCGCGGCATTTCTAAGAAGGCTTGAAAATCCGGAACCGTAAAAAATATTGTCTCCAAGTATAAGAGCAACCGAATCAGTTCCGATAAAGTCTTCCCCGATTATGAATGCTTGAGCTAAGCCGTCAGGGCTCGGTTGTTCTTTATATGAAAATTTAACTCCAAACTGCTCGCCGCTACCTAATAATTTCTCGAATTTTGGTAAATCTTGCGGTGTTGAAATGATTAATATATCTTTTATTCCAGCAAGCATTAATACCGAAATCGGATAGTAGATCATTGGTTTATCATATATAGGTAAAAGTTGTTTTGATATTCCCAAGGTAGTAGGGTGTAAACGAGTTCCTGCTCCACCTGCTAAAACAATGCCCTTCATTTTAGATCTCCTCAATTCTGAAAGATAAATAATCTTTTAATGCGATTTTCCAATCTCTGCAAATTTTATCGTTACTCATTGTGCTGTTTTGAGGCCTTTTTGCCGGTCTTGAAAATTCTTCTGTGCTACATGGTATAATATTTGGGCTAAGGTTTTCAAGTTTGAAAATTTCTTTTGCAAACTCATACCAAGTAGTTTCTCCGCTTCCGCAAACATGGTATGTTCCGTAAGGTTTTTGGAGTAGTTGAATAATTCCGTTTGCAAGTTCAACTGTCCAAGTAGGACATCCTTTTTGATCGTTTACGACTTTTAATTCCGGAGAATCTTTTAGTTTTAGCATTGTTTCAACAAAGTTTGTTCCGTGATGTCCGTATAACCAGCTTGTTCTTGCAATATAGTATTTTTCACAATATTTTTTTACGGCGATTTCTCCATTTAGTTTTGTTAACCCGTAAATGTTTAACGGATTTGTTTCATCACTTGGGTTGTATGGAGAATCCTTTGTTCCGTCAAAAACGTAGTCCGTTGAAATGTAGATTAGTGTTACATTATTTTCTTTACAAGCTTTTGCAATGTACTCTGTTCCTAACGAATTTATTTTAGTAGCTATTTCCTGTTCTTCTTCGGCTTTGTCAACATTAGTATATGCAGCACAATGAATAACAAGATTTGGTTTGACGTCCGAAATGACGGCTTTTACCATTTCTTCGTTTGTAATATCCAGATTATCTATATCTGTTTCAACGACATAACATCCGATATCTTCTAATATAGGGCATAAATCTTGTCCTAACATCCCGTTTGCACCGGTAACCAAAACTTTCATTATTTTAACCTCTTTTGTTCAATATTTTTAATCCAATCTTGATTGTTCAAATACCAATCAATGGTTAGTTTAATCCCTTCTTCAAATGTTAAAGAGGGTTTCCATCCTAATTCTTTGGTGATTTTGTCATTAGAAATAGCGTAACGTCTGTCGTGACCTAACCTGTCTTCAACATGTTTTATATAACTTTCATCCTTGCCCATTGCATCTAAAATAATTTTTGTGATTTCAAGATTGGTTTTTTCATTATGTCCGCCGATATTGTAAACTTCACCAAGGTTTCCGGCATGAAGTACTGTGTCAATGGCTTCACAGTGGTCATAAACATATAACCAATCTCTGATATTTTGTCCGTCACCGTAAACCGGAACTTGTTCGTCTTTAAGTAATTGTGATATAAAAAACGGAATTAGCTTTTCCGGATACTGATATGGCCCGTAATTGTTTGAGCAACGTGTATTTAGTACCGGAAGTTTGTAGGTTTCCCAATATGCTCTGACCAGCATATCAGCACCGGCTTTTGAGGCGGAGTAAGGGCTATTAGGTGCAAGGGGTGTCGTTTCATAAAAATATCCGTCTTTACCTAATGTGCCATAAACTTCATCGGTTGAAACCTGTAAAAATTTATCGATTCCGATTTCTTTAGAAGCTTGTAATAAATTTAGTGTCCCCTGAATATTTGTTTCAATAAAAATTTCAGGAGTTTTTATTGAATTATCAACGTGAGATTCTGCTGCAAAATTAATAACCCAATCGCAATCTTTAATCAAATCCCTGACAAGATTTTTATCGCAGATATTCCCGTGTACGAATTTGTAATTAGGATTAGTTTCTATATCCTTAAGGTTGTTTAGATTTCCGCAATAAGTCAGAGCATCGAGGTTTGTAATTTTGTATTCAGGATGCTTTTTTAATATATGTCTTATAAAACAACTTCCGATAAAGCCTGCTCCGCCGGTAACTAATAATTTCATTTAAGAACCTCCTTTAGGGTAGGAAGATTTTGGTCTTTTTCAGACAAAATCGGTTCGAAATCTATTCCCCAATCAATGTGTAAACTTTCATCATTCCAAATAATTCCGGCATCAGCATTTGGATTATATTCGGAGCTTGCTTTGTATAATAGTTCAGCTTCTTCAGACAAAACAACAAAACCATGAGCAAAACCTTTAGGGATATATAGCATTTGTTTGTTTTCTTCGCTAAGTTCTGCTTTTACATATTGTTTGTAAGTTTTTGACTCCGGTCTGATGTCAACAGCGATGTCGTAGATACGACCTTTAGTACATCGTACTAATTTTGCTTGTTCGTAAGGATGTTTTTGAAAATGGAGTCCTCTTAATACTTTTGCACTTGATTTTGAATGATTATCTTGGACAAAGTCATCAACGATTCCGTTTTTAACGAATTCAGATTTTTTATAACTTTCAATGAAAAAACCTCTATTGTCACCAAAAACTTTTGGCTTAACGAGAATAACTTCTTGGATGTTTTGCTTTTCAAATTCAAAAGGCATTTATTTGTTCTCCGGTGATGCTAATAGAGTTTGAACAGCATTAAAAACCTCTTCAACAGAAGGGTTTAAAGTGCAAGCATTTTGATTCTCTTTTAAAGGACATTTTCTTTTGTGGCAAGGTTGACAGTCAAGATTACCCGTTAATGCAATGTACTTGTTTTTTTCTCCCATTGGCGCATACAGCCCTGTTGGAGTACAGCAAAAAATTGAAACTATTTTAGGTAAATTACTTGCCCACGCAAGATGAGTACTTCCGCTATCTAATGATATAATCAAATCACAACGCCTGAAAACTTCGGCTAATTCAAGTACACTGGTTTGACCCGCAAGGTTCAAATGTTTATTTTGAGAGATGTATTGAATTAATTCTTGGTCTGCAGGAGTTCCCGTAAAAATTAAAGTGTAATCTTGTTCAAGTTTCTCTATTAAATTTCTCCAATTATCTTTGTTCCAATGCTTTGGAACCCAGGTTGTGGCAGGAGCTATCCCGATAATGGGTTTGGATTTGCTGATATCTTTTAGTAAATTATTTATTTTTGAAACGCATTTTTCCGTAGCCGGAGGCAATTCAGCTTTGATTTCGGAAATATCTAAGTTTAAATGCTTAGCAAATTTTAGATAATTTTTTATTGCGTGATTGTTATAGTCCGTGGACATTTTTTCTATGATTTCGTTTCCGCCTAAGAAAGAGAATTCTCTGCCTGAAATAGAAACAATTCTGCGCTTAGCTCCGGAAAAAGCATTCCAAATAAAGCTTTTTATCAAACCTTGAGAATCAATTGAAATATCAAATTTCTTTGAACGAATATATTTGATAATTTCTAAATATTCTTTTAAATTTTTGAAAAAACTTTGTTGTTTCCATTTTTTTAAAGGAGCAAGTATTGCTTCATCAACAGCCGGATTGTTTTTTACGATATCTATTCCTTTTTCGCTTGTAATCCAAGTTACTTCATATCCGTTAGATTTCAAAATATTTGCTAAAGGCAAATTAAATATTACATCACCCAAAGAGGATAATCTGACAATCAAAGCTCTTTTTGTAGCCATTACAATAACTCCTTTTTCATAATCAAGGGTACTATAAAAAGCCTCATTTTGCAATAAATTGCCGACTTATATATAAAAGGAAAACCCTCCAAAAATTTTTATTATCATTCTCAAAAGCGTAGCTTTAGGGAATCCAGCTTATTGAAATTTAATAGCTCTCATCTTGTTAATTTTATAAATTTGATAATTTTAACTATAAAAAAGACCGCTCAATGCGGTCTTTTTTTATATGGTACCCCGTCTTGGATTTGCTCTATGCTTGGAGAAATAACAAATACTGCGCCTCGCATTAAACGCCACCGCTTGCGCTTGCAACGAAAATCCTACAATTTCCGTTGACGCGCGCTGCGTCTCTTCGTTCGCTTACGCTCACTTCGTGGCTCTGCTCGGCTTGCCCCAAGCGAAAAAAGTTCGTTGTCCTCTTACATATTAAATAAAAAGACCACATTATGTGGTCTTTTTATTTAATATGGTACCCCCAAGCGAATTCGAATCGCTGTCTACACCGTGAAAGTATTAAGCCACGAAAATTTTATTGTGTGCATAGTTTACTTTATTTGATATATTTAACTTATAGCTTGAATGGAAGATTTTATTGGTTTAATAATTTTGCTTATTTTTATATCGTTTTTTAGCATTGTGTTAGCAATGAATCATTGTTAATAATCTCAAATCTAAACTTGACAAACTGTCGGTCGTGGCGTACAATATAGATATGAAAGAAATTTTGTATTACACAAAAGAAAACGGCAAATGTCCTTACAATGATTGGTTTTTAAGTCTTGATATTCAAACGCAAATACGAATTGCAAGTAGAATAGAAAGATTAATAGAAGGACATTATGGCGAAACTAGAAAGCTTGTGAAATCTGAATTATCCGAATTAAAATTTAAATTTGGAAAAGGTTACAGGATTTATTATAAAGATTTAGATGATGTTTTAATATTATTTCTAGCAGCAGGAGATAAATCTAATCAAAAAGATGATATTAAACAAGCAGAAAAATATTATAACGATTATTTAGAAAGGTTAAACAATGGATAAAAAAACTTACGATAAAATTAAATCTATAACAAAAAGTCATGATGATTTAATGCAAGAGCGTTTGCAAAATGAAGAATTTCAATATGCTTGGCTTAGAGAATGTATAGAAAACTACGTTCAAGATGGAGATTTTGCCGTATTTTATAGAGCATTAGATAGAGTTGTTAAAGCAAGAACGACAGTTAGCCAACTTGCTAAAGATTTAAATATGAATCGTGGCAATTTGTCAGAAATTTTGAATGGCAAGATTGAACCAAAAATGCAGACAGCTTTCAAGATATTAAAAGGTTTAGGTTATGAAATAACATTAACCAAAAAAGCTAGTGCATAGATGCAATCTGTATTAACAATAAGATTATTTGTAAAAACTTTTTACATTTTTATGAATACAAACACGATCTGTTTTTATTCAAATCGTGAAGTTTGATTCTTTTGCGATTTTAATTATCGCACAGTTATCATGTCATAACAATTAATAACGTAAAAATAATATTGCTGAAAAGTATGCATTTATAATAAATTTATTCATATTTAACATATGGAACAATATTTTTATTTCCGTTAACAATAATATTGCCATAAGTTTCGCAATCAATAATTTTAATTATTCTTTGAACAATTTCTAATTCATTTTTATTTATTTTTTCTTGTTCAAATGGTGGTATTTTTATAAAAGTTATGTTTTTATCATCTTGGCATATCAATAATTTGGGATTATAACAATTTATATCAAAATGGGTTATATTTGCATTTTTATTATATCTAGTATCAAATTTTATTTCTCTTGCATATTTGTAATATTTATCATTAGGGTTTAATGCTTTTTCTAAATCGATTTCATTGAAGAAGTCATTATCAAGCAAGTTTAACAATAATGATAGTATGCGTTTAGAATTTCTTTGATAGGTTTGTTTTGTAAAACTTGGGCCATAAAAAACATGTTGTTTATGTTTGTTTTTACAACGGTAACGTTGTATCTCATAGCGTTTCCCATATTTAATACTTTCTGAATCACAATAAGGGCATTTTGGATTATTATTTGTTTTTCTAGCCATGTCATATATTAAAGCATGCTTTTAATAATTTAACAACCAATTTGGTAGATTTTGGTTGTTTAAACTTCTGTAATTTTAATTTTTCTTGATATTACTGCTTCTTAGCCATTTTTAAACTTTTTTAAAGATTGAGTATAAAACCTTGGCAATACAAAAAAAGAAAGAGGTAAAAAATGCCAAGAGAAATTAAAAAAATGCAGTTTGAAGTCGACTGGGTAAAAATTTGGCTTGAAGAAAACGAATACAGTCTTGAAGATTACTTTAAAAAAGGACGCCATGGACATGTAACAGTTAAAATTAACAGTAATAATCAGTTAACAATTGAATCAAGTGGACGAGTTGTTAAAACACCAACATATCTAGGTGGTATTACTCCAGAGAATTTTGATATTTTTTATCAAGAAATTAGGAAGCTTGGCATCATTGTATCAAAAGAGACATTACTAAATGCAAGAATTACACAACTTGATGTAAAGCGTGATATTCATTGGGGAAAGAATACAAAACTCTCAAATATCATATCATCTTTAAGAGAACGTGCTATTTCAAATAGTTCTCGTTTTCATATGATTTTATTTAATAAAAGGGTGGGTGTTGCAAACAGCTTGCTAATTAAATCTAGAACAAAAACAGTTGTAGATTCTCTTACTGTATACAACAAATTTGAAGAAATGTATGTAAATAGAAAAGATCCGAGCAAGTACTGGGATAGTTTTAATGATGAGTTTAAAGATAGTATTAGAGACGTATTGCGCTTTGAAAGACGTATAAAAAGGGTTAATAGACTTAGAAAGGCTTTGCATTTGGATAAAAAAGATAAAGTTAATTTGAAAGCAGTATTTGATTGTAAATTCGATATTTTGTTTGAAAAAATTGATCAGCACTTTGATATAGGAGGGTTAGAATAATGGAAATGAAAACTAAAAAGATGAAGCCATTAGAATACTTATTATTAATAGGGATTAATACAATCTTAGAAGAAAAATGTGATGGTTGTATAGATTCCCTTATAGATCACATTAAACGTGAATGCGAATTGGATAAGTATGACATGCGTTACACAAAAAGAAAAATCAAGAAATTATTAACGGCAACTAACAAACGAAATGAAAAAGCTATAGAAATTATTAAAAAATTGAAGGAGGCATTTAGCAATGACACAGCTATTTAAACAGATCAGACAGAAAGGTTATTTGATGGTCGGATATACCTTACTGAAAGCACTTGGATGTACAAATGTAATTATTCTAGAGCGTTTGCTAACGGAGTACCAACATGCTATCCGTCATAAGTTTATGTTTGCCAGCTCATTTATCATTGATTTAGAAATAATATCAATGCATACAGGCGTATCTGAAGAAATGGTTTTTGAAGCTCTTTTAGAATTTCGGGACTTAGGATTTATCGACCTATGGAATATTAAGAAAAAAGCTCTTTTATGTAAGATTAATGAAGAAGAAATTGTCAATTTTGAAAAAAATATAGAGCAAGAGAATTCTTGTAAACGTTGGGATTATGGTTTATATTCAACACAAGCAATTATCTATGATTTTAAAGAAGAATGACGATACTCTTTAACTAACTTTGAGCCTGTTTGTCACAGCAAAAATCAAAGTTTATGCTTTGTTCAATACAAATTAGCATTAATTAAATAAAAGAGGTAAATATCAGCATTTAAGAGGGGCATAGGCGTAGTCCCTCTTTTTTGTAAAAAAGTTACTAATAAAATAGAAAAAATAATAATGCACAACAAATTAATTTAATTTACTGATTTATAAGGCTTTAAAAGCAAAAATTGAAATCTAAAATTAAAATACTGTGGCTTTTACAGGTTACATGAAGGATTTACTCTTTCTTTTCTCTATCTATACATTTTTTAATTAAATATATAGGAGAAGGAGGAAAAAATGAACAAAGTAGAACCTATTAGAAACAAAAATGATTTAAGAAAAGTTGAAGAAATTTTAGCAAAAAACCCAAGAGATTTATTAATGTTCACTGTTGGCACAAATTGTGGCTTAAGAATTTCTGATATCTTAGCTTTGAATGTCGGAGATGTTAGAGGTAAGAACTATATTCAAATAATTGAAAAGAAAACAGGTAAATTTAAGAAGTTTCCTATTAACGCAAAGCTAAAACCTATGTTTGAAGAGTTTACAAAAAACAAACCTGCTGACGAGCCATTATTTATGACTAAATTTAAAAATCGATTAGGCAGAGTAACAGCATATTATACAATTAGAGAAGCTTGTACAAAGGCACATCTAGAAGAAAGTTTTGGCACTCATACTATGCGAAAAACTTTTGGTTATCATCATTATAAAAAATATAAAGATATTGCTATGCTTCAAAAAATTTTTAATCATTCAAGTCCACTTGTTACTCTAAGATATATCGGCATTGAACAAGACCAAATTGATGAAAGCTATGTGAATTTTATCTTATAGCTAAAAGGTTGATATTACTGGGTTTGGTACATAATTCAGAGATACATAATTAACAGACTGTACAAAAAAATTTACAAGATAATTCTACCATAAATTTTCATAAAAAAAATTATTTATAAACTTTTTTACTTAAAATCCTATAGACCAATAATAACTTGAAAAATCACTCATTAGGTTCTTTATACAATTAACATTGTGTATAGAAATTTAATTTTAATCTGCACAAAACATTATACAACAAAAATATGCAGATGTTTTTGTATGCAAAAATTTTGTATAAAACCTTTAAAATCTTATAACAAAAACTCCTCAAAAACCTTATGTTCATTAGGTTCTATACACAATGTTAATTATGTATAGAAAAATCATAGGAAT